>CAYXPO010000286.1:0-6497 GCA_964466925.1 uncultured Nitrospirales bacterium | reverse complement strand
TGTGGGTGGCCGGGGCGTTTGTGTTTTCGCTGTTCATCAACTGGTCCATTACGGCCCGCACCCTGCTGCCCATGGCCCCGGCCCTGAGCATTATTCTGGTCCGCCGCTTGGAAACCTTGGGCCACCTGACGGCCTGGAAACTGGCCTGCCCCTTGGCGGCGTCCGCGATCTGCGCGCTGTTCGTGATGCAGGGCGAGTATGCATGGGCCAATTCCCAGCGTGAAGCGGCCACGCTGTTACCGGCGCGTCTTGGCAAAGCACCCGAAGAGGTTTATTATTTGGGGCATTGGGGATTCCAGTATTATATGGAGAAATGGGGCGCGAAACCGGTGACGGAGGCCCCCATAAAATCGGACTCCATCGTGGTGCTTCCTGTCAATAACTGCATTGGATTCATTCCCGATGAAAAGAATTCGGAACAGATCATGATTTTGAAACTCCCTGTGAATTCATGGGTGTGCACCATGCACAACTTGGGCGGCGCGGGATTCTATTCGGACCATTTTGGCCCCCTGCCCTTTGCGTTTGGCTGGGTTCCCGAAGAGGAATACCGCCTATACCGGGTTGATTTCCACAATCGCCTGGATTCCGCCCCGGCGCACTAGCGTCTGGGATTGCGAAAATGGCCAAAGCCATTGGCGTTCGATATATTTCGAAACCTGTCACATTACATGAACTCTCGCAGGCCATCCGGAAAGCGGTATCTCAGCATTCTGATAATGAAAATCATCATCCATGGGGAAGATGAAATTTCGGGCAGTGGCCGGGTAAAGAGTGGGCCGCATGAACCGGCGGGCGGCCAACCTGACAATGGCGGTGAAGGATTCCAAGAAATGGAGACACCTTCACTCCCAGTGGTCCGGAACCGGAATACCGCCCTGCGTTTCTGAGTGCGTGGGTTTCAGATTTGCCCGTCTCACTTTTCAGGCGTTTGGCATCCGCGTGTGCATGTGGTATGCTTAACGCCCCATGTATTTATTGCATGGGCGGATACGTTTACGGATGTGGAGAACAACCCTGTAGGAATGTGCAGCCATGAAAAAAGGTGACACGATCTATTTGATATCCAATGGTGACTTTCGTGATTCGGCGTGCATGGAATGCTGGCCCATGCAGGAACGCACGCTGAAAGAGGTTACAAAGGCATTCAAGAAACTGGGCTTCAAAACCGAGGTGATGCCCAAATACAACCCCAAGCGGAAACACGGTTTCATCACGAAGCAGTTCGAAGGCACCGCGGCGTTTTCTCAAATTGACCCCAAGGCGCCGGTCGTGGTGGTGCTGAGCTGCTGGGCGTATTCGCACCATGTATCGGGGCCCCTGCAAACCCATAAAGGTCCCATCTTGCTGCTGGCGAATTTCGACGGCACGTGGCCGGGGCTGGTGGCGTTGTTGAACCACTCCGCCACGCTCGACCGCCTGTGCGTGAAGCATTCGCGGCTCTGGAGCGACGGTTTCCTGAGCGACGGCTATTTCATGAAAAAGCTGGAGGATTGGACCAAGTCCGGCAAGATTGTCCACAGTGAAAAACACGTGACGGATGCCGCCAGCCTGAAGCTTTCGCCCGCGGCGAAGCGGTTCGGAAACGCCCTGGCCGCCGACATCTTCAAGAAGCGCCGGATTATGGGGCAATTCGATCCGGGGTGCATGGGCATGCTGAACGCCGTCATGGACCCGGGCAAATTGGGTGCGGCGGGAATGCCGGTGGAATATTTGAATCAGTCCGACCTGGTGGCCGAGATGAATCTCGTGAGCGATCAGGAGGCGCAGAAAAATCTGAACTGGCTCATTAAAAAAGGCGCGAATTTCCACTGGGGCACCGACATGTACAAGGAACTGGTCCATGGCCAGGTGATTTCCCAAATGAAGATGTATTCCGCCGCACTGCGCATTTATCAGCGCTACGGCCTGAGTTCCATCGGCATCCCGTATCAATTGGGCCTGATGCGCTGCGTGCCCGCCTCGGACCTCGTGGAGGGCATGCTGAACAATACCGACCGGCCCGCCGTGCGCGATCCGGAGACCGGTGTGGTCGTGGCCGCGAACCAGGCCGTTCCCCATTTCAACGAAGGGGACATGGGCGCGGGCATTCCGCAGATGCTCATGAAAGAGATTTTCATGGCGAAGGGCATGCCCATGGAAACCACCTTGCATGATGTGCGCTGGGGCCGGATGTTCCAGGACAAATTCGTGTGGGTCTTCCTGATTTCCGGCGGCGCGCCCCCCGCCCACTTCGGCGGCTGGAAGAAAACCCACATCTACCGCCAGCCCGTCATGTATTTTCCGCTGGGCGGCGGCACCTGCTCAGGCGTGTCCAAGCCCGGCACAATCACGTGGGCGCGGGCCTATGAAGCCTACGGAAAACTTGGCATGGACTGCGGCACCGGCAACGTATTGGAACTGCCCCAGGACGATCTACAGGACCGCCTCGACAAAACCACGCCCGTGTGGCCCATTGCCAACGTGCACATCCCCGGCTACGACCGCAACGAACTCATGGCCACCCACATGTCCAACCACATCGTCATCGGCTATGGCGACATCCTCCAGGAACTCGTGGCCACCTGCATGAGCCTCGGATTCAACGTCCGCGTCGCCGGCGACGCCCGAAACGCGTTAAGCTAATACCTCTCGAAAAAAAACCCGTGTGGGGAAAAAATATTGAAGGGAGTTTTCCCCACATTGTAGTGTGTGCCTGGCCGGGCGCGTTCATTTGAATGTGTAAGTCCTTTACAGGCCTGATAGGAGGAACTGTTGGCCGGAGGGCAAGGGTTTTCACCGCGAGGTGGAATCTGAAGGAAGTCGCAGGCAAATCGCTGGCATGACGAACACACGAATAGTCCATGCTCATGTAATCGCGATGCTGCAAAATGATACCACCCCGCCGACCGGGTCTGGAGCATAGCCATAGTGGAGGAGTTCGGAACCGGTGGTCAGGCCATCCAGGGATTTCAGGGCGGCGTAGATGCAGGAAAGGCCGCAGACCTTGCGCTGGTTTTTGTCTTTCATGACGGAGGCATAGAAATCTTCTGGCGCGCGCGCCAGGACGTATTCGAGATCCTCGCGGTCGCGGGCTTCTATGGCATCGAGCACCTCCTGGGTGATATCGAGGTCATCGTCGAAATGGCGTCCGACATGGGCCAAATCCGCCCCGGCTATCACGCTCACACGATACTCCGAACTCGCCGCCACGGCCTGGCATTCCGCCAAAAAACGGTTGACCGGTTCCAGGTTTCCGGGATGGGTCAATTCGGGATCGTCCGAGAGGCTTGAACATAGGATCGGCACGATTTGGACGCTGGCGCCGTAATGATAGGCCAACAGGAGCGCCTGAAATTCTATGGAATGTTCGCTCCGGTGCAGGGGCTCGCCCTCAAAGGGGTCCCAGGAACACGCCGCGGCCAAGCGCGCCACAATGTCATGATTCGTTTTCAAAACACCCAATGGTGTTTCAAAATCTTTCTGGGTGAGCGTAAAGGGCGCCGGGCCGCCGCGATGCGCCACGCCGAAGATGAAAACAACGTCCGGCGTGCCGGAGGCAAACAAACGGCGGTAGGCCGGGGCGTATCCCGGAGCGCCGCGCGCAAAGTCAATATGCGGCGAGATCAGACATCGCAGCGGCGCCCCCTCGGGAGTAGATGCGCCCAAGGGCCCGCCATGCTCGGCAAACAATGTATCCAGAAACCTCTTCGCTTCTTCCGGATTCTCCGGATAGGAACGCCCCGCACAAAACGCCGGCCGGCTCTCCGCTTCCCGGAACGCATCCTCCACCCGCTGCTTCAGCGCCAGATGCCGTTCGTTATAGAGAAATCCCTTTTCATCCAAAAACGAGACCACCTGATCAATTTGATCCGTGTTTATGAGTACCCCGCCGAATTGCCGGGCGAAATCCGTCCGGATGGCCTCGGCGTCATGCCGGCCGTCCAGGCAGGCCGCAATAAAAAACGCCTGCGGCGACAAGGCCACCTGTTCATCAATATACCCCTCGGAGTCCACCAGGCAAACCATGGATTGCCCTTTGTGTTCCACGGGTATCACATCAACATTTCGTAAAGGCGGATACGGAGTCATCATGTTCATACTATACTTGCTCCGGTCCTTGGAAGCAATGCCGCGGAACGGTTCGTCCTTCGTGGGCAAATTGACCGGTCCAAAACAATCGGCGAGCGCATTTATCCGGCTGGGTTGTTCGGTTGGTCAGGATTGGACATCGGGCTGGACACTTTATATGATTCTGTTATGACCAAGAACGCACCGATGATTTATGTATGTTATGGCTGCGGGCGCGAAGCGCGGTTGGATGCGGGGTTTGTTTGTGCGGGATGTGGCGAACCATGCAGTCTTCGTGCGGCGCGGACGATGCCGGAGGACGTATTGCGGGAGGCGCCGCGCTCGCTGTGGCATTATTTTGATCTGTTGCCGGTTCTATCGCGGGAGCATGTGGTGAGTCTGGGGGAAGGCGCGACGCCGTTGGTGGCAGCGGAACGGTTGGCGAAACATTTCGGTCTGAACGCGCTTCTGTTAAAGAATGAAATGGGCAATCCGACGGGGTCGTTCAAGGACCGGCAGATATCGGTGGGGATCAGTCATGCGCGGGAAATTGGGGCGGACACGGTGGCGGTGGTGTCGTCGGGTAACGTGGCGGCGGCCGCGGCGGCGTATGCGGCGCGCGCGGGAATGAAGGCGGTGGTGTTGATGCACGCGCACGCGGGCGCGGGGAAGATGGCGCAGGCGGCGGCATATGGGGCCAGGGTGGTCCGGGTGGAATCGGAGGCCCCAAGCGCTGTTTTTAACCTGTGCTTGGAAGCATGCACACGGTGGGGCTGGTATCATCTCTCCACGGCGGGCATGTATGAACCGTACAACGTGGAAGGGGCCAAAACCATCGCCTATGAATTGTATCAGCAATGCGGCGATGTATTGCCGGACTGCATTTTAGCGCCGGTGGGCGGCGGCGGGCTTCTCGGCGGCCTCTGGCGCGGTTTTTGGGATTTGCAGCGGCTGGGATGCATTTCGCGCATCCCGAAATTAGTGGGCGTACAAGCGTCCGGGTGTGCACCGTTGCGGCAGGCCATCGAAAAAGGATGGTCCTTTCATGAATCGTTAAAGCATCCCTGGCGGAACCCGAAAACCGTGGCGGGGGGGATTGCGGATGATATCCTCTTCGACGGCCACACCGCGCTTCCCGCCATTCGCGTCACCCAGGGTTCCGTTATCGCGGTGGAGGATGATGCGATTGTGGCGGGCCGCGATCTCCTTGCCCGGGAAGAAGGGTTGCTGTGTGAACTGACCAGCGCCGTGGTGATTGCCGCATTATCGAAACTTCCCCCGATGCCATCGGATGCGCGCGTGTGCTGTTTGATTACCGGCAATGGTATCAAGGAAACAGGGCTGTTGGCCGCCAATGTTTCCATGTTCCCTGCCATTCCCCCGGACGTATCCGCGCTCGCGGAGGTTCTTGGGTGAGCCGGTTTCCGTGTTGTGTATGGGTGTACTTTTTGTGATCCACAGATTGCGCTGATTTACACAGATTTTTTGCAAAGTTGACCCGTATTTGTCGGTATAGCTTCCTGTTGTTCTTCAATTGTTCCCGTTGAATTTTTCTGTTTCATCTGTTCGGTGAAATTTATTACGACACCAACTGTTAGGTCCATCTTTTCTGATCCACGTCAATCTGCACTACTACCCATCGTCTTCCAGCATCTTTTCGGAAAAATTGATCCCGCACATCCATCCGCGTCATCAGCATTCTATTTATCAATTGCGGCCGAATTATGCTGAAAACCATAGCCTTTACCAGTATTTACACTGGTTTGATGATTTCCCATTGGGGTATACTTCCTGTGGATGCGTTGCGGGATCGTGTTCGGGGTGTGTACCGGGCACAGGATTGTTTCAGGAGCGAAACATTCCATGGGAAAGGAATGTCCAATTGCGGAGTTCGATGTGAAGGGGCCAAGAACATAAACCGAAGTGGCGTAGTATCAGGAGTTTTCAGTAATGAAGTGCACAATCATGAAAAAACAATGCATGGGCATGGTGTTGCTTTGCGCCGCGTTTATCGGCGCGGCGGGCGGCGCGGGCGCGGAAATCACGGCGATTCCGCGCGTGCTGCTGGTGGGCGACAGTTGGGCCGGGTTCACCCAGGCCTTCAAGAGTTACGACGCGGCCTTTGCGGCCACGCCGGAACTGGCCCGCTATCGTCAAATTGGATACATGACGGCGATCATGGGCGGGCGCGCGAGTGAATTGAACACGCCCACCATGCTCGGATACATCGCAAATGAACTTGACAAGTATCCGACCCTGGACATTGTTCACTTGAGCCTTGGGGGCAATGACGTGCTCTGGAGCGATGGCTGGCATCCGTGGATGACGCCGCAGCAGGTGCAGGCGCTGTGGGACAATGTCATTGCGAATATTCAGGCGGTGGTGGACCTCATTCTTGCGAAACGCCCCGACATCCGCATTTATATCTGCGGCTACGATTACGCCAA
>CAYXPO010000285.1:4247-6548 GCA_964466925.1 uncultured Nitrospirales bacterium | reverse complement strand
CCTCCGGAAGCCGTCAGATGAATGCACCGCACATCTCGCTTGTCATGGCCGTGCAAACACTGGAAGATGGCATTGTGCTCGCTGTCCACCGGGAGCACATGCACCCCGTTCAACTGGGCGCGCTCCATGATAAGCCGCCCCGCCATGACAAACGGCTCTTTGTTCGCCACCGCGACATGGTTGCCCGCCTCGATGGCGGCAAGGAGGGGCTGTAAGCCCACAGCGCCAACCACCGCGCACAAGACCGTGTCCGCAGGGATAGCGGCGGCCAAGGAAAGGCCTTCCGGCCCGGTCCACAATTGGATTCCCAAGGATTGGGCATTCAAGCCTTCCGCGGCTGCCGTATCGGAAACAGCCACATACTGGGGATGAAACTCTTCAATTTGTGCCTTGAGCAGGCCGATATTGGAATGGGCGGCCAATGCCACGACCTCAAACCGTCCGGGATAGCGGCGGACCACCTCAAGGGCATTCCGTCCGATGGAACCCGTCGAGCCGAGGATGGAAATCCGTTTGGGCGGCTTGCTGCTAATCACGGGACCGTGTTCCGTCCGGCGTATTGGGGCCCGCCTTGGCCAAGTAGGCTTCCACGGCGCCCTTCCGCTCGAAACGTTCGCGCAACAAGGCCTTCACTTCCACGGAGGTGGAAAGCCGCAAGATGCGCTTGGCCAAGGCCTGCGCCTCCTGGAGATTGGTCTGCGAGGCCTCGGCCCGCACAAGCGGCAGGGCAATCGCGGACATGCTCAGCGCGGTAACGCCAAGCCCCAGGAGCAATTCCGTGAACAAGGGGTCGCCCCCCATTTCTCCGCAAATGCTGCAGGGAATGCCTTCGGCCGCCGCCGCATTGGCGGTCCAGCGAATCATGCGGAGCACGGCGGGATGGGCCGGTTCGTAGAGATGGGCGATTTTCTCGTTCACGCGGTCCACCGCAAGCGAGTATTGGATCAGGTCATTCGTGCCAATGCTGAAAAAGTCGCATTCCTTTGCCAGGATATCGGTCAACGTAACGGCGGAAGGCACCTCAATCATGGAGCCGACTTTAATGTCGCGGCTGACGGGGATGCGGTGGCGCTTCAAATCGTCCCGCACTTCCCAGAGAATGGCCTTGACCTGCCGCAACTCCTCCAGACCGCTGATCATGGGGAACATGATGTGCACGTTTCCATGCACGGAGGCCCGGAGCATGGCGCGCAGCTGCGTTTTGAAAATATCCGGGCGTTGCAGGCAAAAGCGCACGGCGCGCCAGCCTAATTGCGGGTTTTCCTCCTTCGACATGTGGATGTGCTGGACCAATTTGTCGCCCCCGACGTCAATGGTGCGCAAGGTCACCGGCAACGGATTCATGGCGCGGGCGGCTTCGGCATAGGCCTCGTATTGCTCCTCTTCCGAGGGGAGCGTGTCACGGTTCAAGAACAAGTATTCCGTGCGGTACAGCCCGATACCCTGGGCATTGACCTTGCGCCCGTGGGCGATCTCGATGGGCAGTTCGATATTGGCGTACAAGGGCACTTCGACGCCATCCAAGGTATGGCACGGCCCCGCCTCGACCACCCGCTGCAGGGCTTGCCGTTTGCGTTCGAGCAGGGCGCATTCCTCGCGGTACCGCTTAATGGTATCGCGCGACGGATTGAGAATCACGAGGCCTTCGGAACCGTCCACAACCACGGTTTGCCCGGTTTGGATGGCGGCGCTGAGGTCTTTCATGGCGACCACGGCGGGCACTTCCAAGGCCCGGGCGAGAATGGCCGTATGCGAAGTCACGCTGCCGATGTCCGTGGCGAGGCCCAGGGTGTTGTCCACGTTCATGGTGGCCGCATCGGACGGAGAAAGATCATGGGCGATGATTACGCCGGGTTTGGCCAGCTCCTGCAAATTGGGGCGGTCGGCGTCCATGAGATAATGCAGCACGCGCCCCGTGACATCCAGTAAATCGGCGGTGCGCTCCCGGAACCGGGGATCCTTCGCGGATTCCATCACCCGTTTGTAGCGCTGCGTCAGATCATGGAGGATATACTCTGCGTTCATGCGTTCGGCGGCCACACGCTTCGTCAGTTCATCGCGGACCGCCACATCGTCCAACAGCATCAGATGCGCGCTGAAGATATTGGCGTGGGTTTTGCCCAAGTGTTTCGCGGTCTGGGAATACAAGACCGTGAGATCTTTCCGCGTGGCATCCAGCGCGCGCTCCACGCGCGCCAATTCGGCCTTGGTGTCTTCAACGGCAAATTTTGGGACATCGTACCGGTGGGTGTCGAAGAGGAGGGCGGGCCCGATGGCAATGCCGGGTGACACCCCGATGCC
>CAYXPO010000285.1:0-4237 GCA_964466925.1 uncultured Nitrospirales bacterium | reverse complement strand
GTTCCATTATTCTTCCCCGAATTTGGACGCAAAAAGGTCTTCCACCGCTTTCATGGCCGCCTCGGCGTCCGAACCGCTGCAGGAAATCTTCAACCGGCTGCCCCGCGTGGCCGCCAGGGTCAGCAGGCCCATGATGCTCTTTGCATTGACCCGGTTTCCGTTGAACGAAATGTACACGTCGCATTCAAAGCGCAACACGCATTGAACGATGGCCGCCGCGGGGCGCGCATGCACCCCCAGGCTGTTCACCACCAAAATATCCTTGGAAATATCCGGCATACTCCACCATACTTCATGCGGGGCCGGCTACCGGCCCGCCATGTTGACAATTTCGACTCGTATCACCACGGAAAAGCGCCGTCCCGCGAGCGGCCAGCAGGGGATCACCATGCTGCCCTGATACACGCGTTCCTGCCCCGCTTCGGATTGGCTGACGGTTTCAATGGCGAAACGGTAGACACGCGCGGGGGCGGAAAACCGCAGGCCATATTCAAACCGTTGCCAGTCATCCCGAAGGGCGATATGGGACAAGGCTTCATCGCAACCGGGTTCTCCCAGTTTGGCGCATTTCAAATCGAGGTCGTCGGACCGGTAATAGCGATCAAAGGCCGTGCCGGTCAGCAGATTCACGGCGAACTCGGTTCCAAATACAAAACCTCCGGGGAACTCATGGTCCGATTCAATATCATAGCGAATTTCAAATTGTGATGCATCCGGAAGCAGCGTGACGGCTTTCCGCAGATGCACGCCGCCGGCCCCCGCCCGGCTCTGATGGCTCAGCGTCAACACATCACGATCCAGTGCCATGGCATACACGGCGGTGGGAAAATCACCGAGATCGCCGCATTCCCCCCGCCACAAGGCCTCCTGGGTCACCGCCTCAGGCATGATATGATCCCGGAGCGATACCCGCCGCCAAGGGTCATAGGCCAGATAGTTCTCCAGGCCGGTTTCCTTGGCCCGCACCAATTCATGAATGCTGCCCCCCCCATTTTCCAGATCACCCACCTGCACGTTGCCGGCGCGCAGGGCATCGTGATAGGGCTCTTCCCGCCGTGTCAGCGTATTGCAGAAATTGAAGGGCTTGGGCTTGTAGTCCAGTTCAAACAGGGTGCCGCCGTCGGAGGGGCTGAAAAACAGCGACAGGGTGTTATTTTCGAGCACCGCTTCGGAATTGCCGTCTCCGTCGAAATCCGGCTGGCTGGCGTTCATCCAGTAGGTGGTGGAATGCTCAACGGTATCCAGGAGCGCGTCGGCGGCGATCAGGTGTTCGTACACCGCGGTGCGCAGATGATTGAGATACAGCCCGCCGAAAACGCCATGCCAATAGGCGCAATTGCACTGCCCCTGATGCAGCAACTTTTCCGCGGAATCCAGCACGGGATGCGCGCCCTTTTCCGCGCGCAGCCGGAACAGGCGGTTGCTCACCCGCATCATGCGTTTCTGAAGATTGTTGGATTCGGCGTATTTCGCCAGAAATCCCCGCCAGAAGCCGCCGCGCACGAACACGCCGTAGCGTGCCTGCTTTTCCGCGTCATGTTTCAATTCTTCCTGAATCTCATACAACCGGCGCTGCATCGGGGTGGGCAGCACCCACGCCATCATTTCCTGATAGGAGGCGCAGGTGAGGTAGGTGCGCCCAAGGGCCTTCGCCTTGGCAAGATAATCGGAATAAGTGAGGGAATGAAGCCATTCCTGGTTGTCCGTGACCGCCTGGAAGAATTCCTCCAGCCACCCTTCTTCGTAGACGCTGTGGTAGGTGCCGGGCCAGATGCCGAATTTCTCCCCGTCATCATGAATGACGGCGCACGCCATGCCGTCCTCCGTGGCATGGCCGCGCAAATAGTCCAGGCTTTCCCGCACCTGATGAAACGGGATCAGGTACCGGAGCCGTTCGAGAATGGGAAACACCTTGATGGTCAGCCCCTCGTCCTCGGTCATATAATAGCCGAACAGGTCTTGGGCGGAAAGTCCCGAACACAAAAAATGCGTGTCGTCCAGCGCGGTGTATTCCACGCCGGCCTTCGCCAGAATACGCGCCATTTGCGGCTCCCACACGCGTTCGGTGAGCCACATGCCCTTCGGGCAGACGCCGAAATGCTGTTCACAGAATTGCTGCATCCGCTTGATTTGGGCGATGGCGTCCCGTTCGGGAATGGCGCACAGGAGCGGCTCATAGTATCCCCCCCCCATGATTTCGATCTGCCCGGACCGCACAAGGCGGGCCAAACGCTCGATATAGGCATAGCGCCGCGTGGCGAACCAGTCCCACAGCGGGCCGGTGAAATGCAGCGTGACCCGGACGGCGGGGAAGCGTTCGAGCACGTCAATGAAGGGCACATACGCCTTGTCGTAGGCCTTTTCGAACACGAAATCGAAATTGCCCACCGGCTGATGCGAATGACACCCGAAAATCAGATTGATGTGCTTCATGCGTCCTGCTTCCTCTTGCCTTCGGCGGAATTCCGCCCTCCTTGACCCATTAGCTTTGCCGCCCCTCCCGCATCACATTCATGATTCGATCATTGAGCAATTTGGCCGTGTTCAACCCCAGTTCCTTCAAACGGTGATTCAAGGCCGCCACCTCGACAATGATGGCGATATTGCGTCCGGGACGCACCGGAATGCGCAGGTAGGGCACTTTCACCCCGAGGATTTCCACAAACTCATCCATCAGCCCGGTGCGATCATAGTGGGCGTCCTGCCGCCATTCCTCCAATTCCACCACCAGCCCGATGCGCTTGGTGTTGCGCACGCGTCCGACGCCATACACCGATTTGATATCCACAAACCCGACGCCGCGGATTTCCATGTGATGCTCGATGATCGAATTGTATTCCGCGTACAACCGGTCCCCCCGGACCCGTTTGATGGAAACCACGTCGTCCGCCACCAGCCGGTGGCCGCGTTCGACCAGTTCCAGGGCGGTTTCGCTTTTTCCAATGCCGGGGGACCCGATAATCAGGCACCCCACGCCGTAACAATCCACGGCGGTGCTGTGAATGACCGTTTCGGGGGAAAATTCCTCGTTCAGGAAAAGAATGACGCGCGTGATGACTTCGTCGGTGCTGGACGAGGACCGCAACACGGGCACGCCGCTCCGGTTGCACATGTCGAGAAAGATATTTTGGGGGGTAAGCCGGCGCGACAGGACAAAGGCCGGTATCTCGAAGGAAAACATGCGGGCCAGGCGTTTCATGAGCTGGGCGGTGCTCAGCCGCTCCATGAAGTGGATTTCCGTGTTCCCCAGCACTTGAATGCGATCATTGGCAAAATATTCCAAATAGCCGCTGAGGGCCAAGCCGGGCCGGTTGATGTCGGGGGTGTACACCGGCCGCCCGATCCCTTGAAAGCCTCCCAGCACTTCAAGGTCGAGTTCATCCGTCATTTGGTCCAGCAGCCGCGCCACCGCAATGGATTTTTTACGGTTTACCGGCAGCTCACGTGTATCCATGCACGCCCTTGGTTGGTTTTGGGGGCCGGACGCCTCAAGGGAAACGGCCGGACGCCCGCATTAAAATTCCGGTTCCAGCAGGCCGTAGGTGCTGTCCGTCCGGGCGTACAGCACATTGACCTGCGAGGTATCGGCGTTTAAAAACACCAGGAACGGATCTTCCACGAGTTCCAGTTGCATCACCGCTTCGTCCACGCTCATGGGCTTCATGGGAAGCTTTTCACGATGCACCACCCGGTGTGCCGGGATGGCGGCGGACGCATCGTTCCGCCCGGCATCATTCTCCGGTTCCATGGAAATGATCGCGTGATCATAGGTTTTGGCATCCCGGGACCGCCGCGGCTGATGGCGGTTAATCCGGTCCTTGAATTTGCGAATTTGCTTTTCGAGCTTCTCCATCACGGCGTCAACGGAGGCGTACATATCCATTGAGGCTTCCCGGCTGTGAATCCGGATGCCATTGGCATGCACGTTTACTTCGGCAATATGCCGGTGCTTTTCCACCGTCAAGACCACGTCGGCGTCAATGACCTTGTCAAAATGCGTTTCGATTTTTTTCAGGCCGTTTTCAATATAGGCGCGCAAGGCGTCCGTCAACTCCATATGGCGGCCCGTTATCGCGGTGTTCATACAATCCAGCTCCTTCATCGCAACAGGGTAACGTTGCTCATCATATCACTGATTCCGGGAGGGAGTCAAAAGCGTCATTTTTTCAATGAATTGCACTCCTTTCTAACATGCCGCTGCACAATGTTTTAGGGCAGCCATGGGTGAAAAAGAAGG
>CAYXPO010000284.1:0-6551 GCA_964466925.1 uncultured Nitrospirales bacterium | reverse complement strand
GGCGGGGGAGGCGTCTTCCACCTCCTGGGGCGGTGTTGTCTCCAGCGGGAGCACGGCGTCCATCATCTCCCGCGTGATCCCCAGCGGTTTCCGCCGTTCTTCGGTGGCGGCGGCAATCTGGTCCATGGAATAGCCCGCGAGCATCCCATGCGCCCATTGATCGGCGAGCCCGATTAGGGCGATGAGGTCCACCGGGTACAGGGTGCTGTCCAAAACATTTTCGGGATGATGGTGCAGCCAGAGCGCGGCAACATAGGGCTCCGGAAGATTCCAATACTCCGCGGCCCATTTCCCCGCCAGCCCGTGATCAACGCCCAACGTTCGTTGCTCGGCCTCCAATATATGCAAGGCGTGTGAATGAGAGGCTTCAAGGGTCTTGGAATACCCTTCGGGGGCCGCGGCATCCAAAATGAGCTTTCCAATGTCATGCAGCAGCCCCGCCACATAGGCTTCGTTCCGCCATGGGCTATTCCGCTGCGCCGCCAAGCGTCCGGCCAATTCCGCGCACGTGAAGGCATGCTTCCAAAACGCATCGCGGTCCAGGCGGCCCTCGGTCCGCGGCACCAATGCCATGGCCGCCTGCTGAAACACCCACCGGCGGATTTCGGCAATCCCCGCATGAAGGGCGGCATCCTCAAGGGAACCCTGCGGATGTTTCACGGATTCGAGCAAGGTGGCGGCCACGCGGGAATCAAAACGAATAAGCCGGGCGATGCGCACAAGCCCCTGGCGGTCTTCCGGCGCGCACCGCAACACTTCCCGCGCCAGCATGGGCAGAGGCGCGAGGCATTCGCCCGACCGGATACGGCGTTTCAGTTCCACAACACGCATGTTCTTCCCCGGTTATGCTTTATCGGCGGGAAGTGTAGTGGTCAACCAGGAAATTGTCAACCACTTTTCTCACCTCATATCCTTATTTTACCCCCGGCGCGCGGTCAAGGTCCACTTTTTCCGAACAAGGAGCGCGTACTTGCCTATGGGGAATGTTTTTCAGACAAGGTGTGTTTTCCCTGTAATTCAGGTATACTGTGTTTTTACCGGAGTGCAGAAAAGAGAGGTTGACCATGTCAGACGAACAAACGAAACATTTCCGGCCCGATATGCCGGTGGCGGAAGCGATGGCGGTGCATCCCCGGGTGGGCGAAGTGTTTGCCGCGTTTCATCTGGGCGGGTGCGCCCATTGCGGAATCAGCCACTTTGAGACTATCGAGCAAGTGTGCACGGCCTACGGCGTGGATGTTGATATGCTGCTGGAAGTCTTGGAAGGCCTGTTGGAACAAGACCCCGCCCCTAGCGCAGAGTGATTTGTGCATACGCCATGACATTTCCCGGCAGGCATCCCGCCATGTCAATGATGTTGGATGGACGGTTGCCTGCCCGCGCCGAAGCCAGGCAATAGCTGGGCATCGGGGTTTTGAGGGGAATGGGAAGCAGGCGGTTTTCGGGATCGGCGGGGTGAATACGCAGCAGTTTGTTGCCTCCGCCTTCGCCATTCATATACACCACCGCCCACAAGGTTCCCTCCGGCGTCAGATGAAACCGCGCCTCTCCCGGTGCGGATTTGTCCGTTCCCCGGATTAACGTGCGCTGTTCCACAAGCTTCTGATTCTTCACCACGGCCAGGTGGAGGGAATTCACAGTGGACCTCCCCGGAAAGAACTTGTCCCGCAGCAAGGCGGAAGCCACTTCGCATTCCGTATACAGAATATAGGCCGTGCCGCGCGGCGACACCCACAAATCCTTGTTCGAGATATGGCCGCCCGTGGCGTCCACATTGGCAATCTCCATGGGTTCGGCGAAGTCCTGCTTGAAAAGATTGGGGGTTCCGGTGAAATACAAAATGCGGAACACATAATCCCAACTCTGCCGGGTTTGCGCAAACTTGTACTCGCGCCACTCCTTCACCGGTTCCACAATGTCGCTGATGGCCAAAACATGCGCGCGCCCCTTGTAAAGTTGGGCCTGCGGATAACAGGCGCGAATTGGAAAGCGTATCGAACCCGTGGCGAGCGTTTTTCCGGATGCGGAAAGCAGGCAGGCATGTTGCACGCTCGTTTTGGCGTCAATGTTGAGCATCAGCAGTTGATTTCGGGCGGGGTCCGCCGCGAAACCGCGATAGGAATGGTCGGTGAAATTGGGGCGGCCCGCCCAGGCCGGATGCAACGCGCCGCATTGAACGCTTCCGCCGGAAAAAACGAATGACAAGAGATGTGGATCACAGGCGCCGTATTTTGTGCCTTCGGGTTGCGTGGAATCATTGACATTCATGAGCAGGCACGAATCCGAAAGCCGGGCCAACGGACACGGCTCCCGCTGCCGGAAGGCGTCTGCTTCCGCGATCATGCGCCACCCCTCCTGCTCCCGTTTCAGCAACCGCCAGCGCGTGTTGCAGAGCGGGGGGATATTCGCCCCCGTTTCTATCTGGCTGAGATAAACATCCTCCCCCAGCCGCGCAATGGGCGTGCATCCATAACTCCACAACGGTCCCGATCCATTATTGGGGTTTGCAAAAGAATAGGCCGTTTCTTCCGCGCACACGGTTAGGACCGGTTCCTTCACCCCATGGATACACCCCTGAAACAGGATGGCGCAAACGGTCAACACAAACAATGGCTTCATGCGAATCACCCTCCGTTTTTCACAAACTACTATCCGCCATATTCCACCTGTTTTTCAACGAATCGGAATACGCTGCTTCCCAATGGCATTCATCCACTATCGCCACCGTGTCCCGGGAGGCCGCCTCAATCCGGCAATTGACCCCCGTCGAAAAAGCGGACTATACTACTTAAAACCGGTTTGAAGGAGGGTTGAAAAATGACGATTGTTGGAATCATCCTGATTATTCTTGGCGGCGGCGCGGCGGGATTGCTCTTTACCGGACAGGCGCCGGAGTTTCTGGCCAATGTGCCCGTTCCGTTCTATGTCTGGATCATTGTGGCCGTGGCCGGCGTGGTGCTTGTGTACTTCAACCGGCGGCCCCGCAGTTGACCCCCGCCACCCCTATGCGCATCGGCATCATTACACTTGGTTGCGATAAAAACACGGTGGATAACGAATATCTCGCGGGGTTGTTGGAAGACCGCGGATGCGAAGTCGTGTTTGAGCGGGACATTGATGCCGGAGGGATGCTGGATGCCGCCCTAGTGACCACCTGCGGGTTTATTGGAGATGCAAAGCGTCAATCCGTCGAGCGGATTCTGGACTTGGCGGAACGCAAGCGGGCGACCGGCAATCCCCGGCGCCTGTATGTGGCGGGGTGCCTGGCGCAGCGCTACGCGGCGGATTTGATCGGGGAGGTTCCGGAAATTGACGGCATTGCGGGGGTGGGGCAATTTGACGCCCTGGTCCGCATGATCCTGGAGTCCGCACCGGAGAACCGCATGGCCGTCAATGCCGCGCCGCGCGTGGATATTTACCGCTTTATGCGGCGAAAACGGATTGAGGCTACGCCGCATTCTTTCCTGAAAATCGCCGACGGCTGCAACCATCACTGCACCTTTTGCGCCATTCCCAAGATGAAAGGGCCCGCGTGTTCCGTTCCTCCGGAAATCCTGCTGGAAGAAGCTTCGGGCCTTATCCGGCAGGGCGTAAAGGAACTGAATCTCGTCGCACAGGATATCTCGGTGTATGGAAAGGACCGTTGGAAAGACTACCGGCTGTCTCATTTGTTGCGGGACCTGTGCGCGCTTCCCGGCGATTTTTGGGTGCGTTGCCTCTACTGTTATCCCGGCGGCATCACCCATGATCTGATAACCGTCCTTCACGAAGAATCCAAAATCGTTCCCTACCTCGATATCCCCTTGCAGCATCTGGACCCGGAGGTGTTGCGGCGAATGAAACGCCCGTATCGTGAAGTGAACACCGTTCACCTGGTGAGACGCCTGCGGGAAGACGTCCCGGGGATCACCCTGCGCACCACGATGATTGTGGGATTCCCGGGCGAGTCGCCGCAGGCCTTCAAGCGGTTGCTGGATGGAGTCCGCGCGCTGCGCTTTGACCGCCTGGGCGTGTTTCAGTATTCCAAGGAAGATGATACGCCGGCGGGCAAAGAGCCGCGTCAGATATCAAAAAGAACGCGTGAACGCCGGTGGAATGCCTTGATGGAGGCGCAGGCGGAGGTATCCGAAGAACTGAACACCGCACGCATCGGACAACGCGTGCGCGTGTTGGTGGAAGGGTTTGACGAAGCATGCGGGCAATGGTTCGGGCGCAGCCCCGCCGAAGCTCCGGAAGTAGATGGCGGTGTTTTTCTGCAAAGCGATTCCCCCCTCACCCCCAGCACCTTCGTGGATGCCGAAATAACCGGTTCCGATGTTTTTGATGTAACCGCGCGCCCTGTTTCCAAAGAGTAAATTCCGTTCTCGTTCGCAAGGGCCACGCGTTCCAAGGGGGGGCTTTGGAAGGCAAAGTGTCACCTTGAATGCTCTTTCCCGCTGCGCCGACATCCAAACATGTTCCGCCCTGACCTCCATTTGCATCCCCCGCACGGATCACTCTGTGCCCACATTTAACAAACCTGAGTTTTCCCTAAACGGGCCGTACATGCTATACTCGGGTTCAATAACGGACATTTTCCTGGAAATTTTCACACCATGAATCAACCCGCGTTTCCAGCATGGATACGGCGCGCATGGCCGTCGGGCGCTTCCCATCAGGAAGTAAAACGGCTGATGGGCGAACTGCATCTGCACACCGTATGCCAGAGCGCGCAATGCCCCAATCAGGGGGACTGCTGGGGCCGCCGGACGGCCACCTTCATGATTTTGGGGAATGTTTGTTCGCGGCATTGCCTGTTTTGCGCCGTGCAGCCGGGGCGTCCCGCCGCCGTGGATTCACGGGAACCGGCCCATGTGGCGGAGGCGGTCCGGCGTCTGGCGCTGAAGCATGTGGTGATTACCTCGGTGACGCGGGATGATTTGCCGGACGGTGGCGCGGGACAATTTGCCCAGGCCATCTTCGCCATACGTGCATGTTCGCCTGAAACCTCCATTGAAGTATTGACCCCCGATTTCGGCGGAGATTCCAGTTCCCTTAAAACGGTGCTGAATGCAACTCCCGAAGTCTTTGGACACAATATTGAAACTGTGGAGCGGCTGCACCCCCTGCTGCGCGATCGGCGTTCCAACTATTCCGTCTCCCTGGAGGTGCTGGCTTCCGCCCGGGCATTGGGCACAAAATGCATTGTGAAGTCCGGCCTGATGCTGGGCTGCGGAGAGACGGAAGCGGAGGTCCGCCAGACCCTGCGGGACTTGCGCGATGCGGGGTGCCAGGCCGTGACCCTGGGGCAATACTTGCAGCCCACCGCCAACCATTTCCCCGTGGCGGCGTTTATTCCTCCCGATCAGTTTTCCGCATATGAGGCCATGGCGTATGAACTCGGGTTCGCCTTTGCGGTGGCGGGGCCGTTTGTGCGGAGTTCCTATCGCTCGGAAGAGCTTCTGTCCGCGCTTCATGCGCATAAAAACGAACTAGGAGCAAGACATGCGGTTTGAGGTAACATTGCCCAGCCTGGGTGATGACGAAGACGCGGTGAAGGGCGGGCGGGTGTCTTTCTGGCTGGCGGAGATCGGCGCGGCGTTGCAGGAAGGCGACGACCTGATCGAATTGACCACGGACAAAGCCGCGTTCATAGTGCCCTGCCCGCAGGCGGGGGTGTTGCTGGAACAGTGTGTGGCCGAAGGAGACAGCATCTCCGTGGGCGATATAATTGGCGTGCTGGAAACCGTGGAAAAAGGATGATGTATGGTGTGTGGAATCGGCGTGATTGGAGCGGGAACCGTTGGCGGCGGAGTCATTGAGATTCTGGTGTCCAATGCGGGCGTCATCGAGGACAAGGCCGGCGTTCAATTGGCATTGCGCCACGTGGCGGAGCTTCGGGAAGAACTCCTGAAGGATTTGGACCTGAATGGCGCGGCGGTAGGCAAGGACGCTCAGGCGCTCATAGATGATCCCGGCGTGAACGTGGTGTGCGAGTTGATCGGCGGCATTGAACCGGCCAAGCGGTTCATTCTCGCCGCGCTGAACGCGAAAAAGCACGTGGTGACCGCCAACAAGATGCTGCTGGCCAAGCATGGCCGCGAGTTGTGCGAGGCGGCGATGCGCAACAATGTGGAGCTTCGCTATGAAGCCGCGGTGGCGGGCACCATTCCGATCATTAAAACCCTGCGCGAATCCCTGGCTTCCAATCATGTTCACGCCATCTATGGTATTTTGAATGGAACCTGCAATTACATCCTTACCCGCATGGCGGCCGAAGGGCTGGAATTCGACGTGGCCCTGAAACAAGCCCAAGCGAAAGGATTTGCCGAAACGCCGCCCGATCTGGACATTGAAGGGCATGATACGGCGCATAAATGCCAGATTCTTGCCTCCTTGAGTCACTGCACGCATATCCCCCTGGATGACATCTTTGTGGAAGGCATCACCAAGGTCACCCATCTGGATGTGCAATACGCGCATGAACTGGGCTACCGGATCAAGCTGTTGGCCATTATCCGGCGCGTGGAAGGCGAGGTCGAAGCGCGGGTGCATCCGACGCTGGTGCCCGA
>CAYXPO010000283.1:1984-6561 GCA_964466925.1 uncultured Nitrospirales bacterium | reverse complement strand
CAACTGGCGCGGCAGGTGCCGGGAAAAGAAGCCACGCGCCGCTTCGCGGAAGCCCTTCCCAAGCTGGACGCACCGAAAAAAGCGTTACTGCTCGCGGCATTGGCGGATCGGCGCGATTCAGAGGCTCAGGAGGCTGTTTTAACGTGCATGAGCGACCCCGGCAGTGATGTGCGGATTGCCGCATGCAAGGCCATGGCGTCTGTGGGCGATGCCACGGCGGTGCCCGCGCTGTTGCAGCGATGCGGCTCCGATCAACCGCAAGAAGCGGAGGCGGCGCGGGCGAGCTTGGCGCGGTTACCGGACAAGCAGGTGAATCCCGCGCTGCTGGAACAACTCAACACGGCGGATACGCCGCAAAAAGCGGAAATCATCCGCATCCTGGCCGCGCGGCAAGCAGGCGAAAGTGTTCCGGCGCTGTTGGCGTTGATGCGCGATGCGGACGCCGCCCTGCGGGCTGAATCCTGCAAGGCGCTGGGCGGATTGGCGGGCGCGGCGGAATTGCCCGCACTGATTGATCTGCTGATGCATCCGCCGCCAACCGCCGAGGAACGGGATGCAATCGCCGGCGCTGTGGTGGAGGTGGCCCTGCGCGTGCCGGAAGACTTGGCGCGCATCCAGCCGCTGCTGGACGCCCTCGTCAAGGCCCCGGACGTCCCCGCGAAAGCAGCCTTGTTGGGGATATTGGGAAAGATTGCGGATGCGGCCTCGCTCAATGCCCTCCGCGCCGCCCTGAAGGATCCCGCACCGGAAGCGCAAGATGCCGCCGTGCGCGCCTTGGCCGGATGGCCCAACGCCGCCCCGCTCGACGATCTCCTGGCCATTGCGCGCACCGGCGCCACCGAAATTCACAAAGTGCTTGCGTTGCGCGGATACATCCGCCTGCTCGGTGCAGCGTCTGATCGTCCGCCGGAAGCAATTATGCAAGGCTACACGGAAGCCTTGAACCTCGCCGCGCAGCCCGATGAAAAACGCCAAGTGCTCGCCGGTCTGGCCAACCTGAAATCGCCCGCGGCCTTGAATCTGGCCCTCACCTTACTGCCTGACGCCGAACTCCAAAACGAAGCGGCCATGGCCATCATCAAAATCGCGGACGCCCTCTCCGGGCCCGATACCGCCACCGCGTCCACCGCCCTTCAGCAAGTGCTGGACCAGTGCAAAGACGAAACCATCCGCACCCAGGCACAAGAAAGCTTCTCCAAAATTACACCCCGCTTGCCGTAAAGGAACCCCCTCGATTTTCCCTGTCAAAAAGCGGCGCCTCGGATTATTATGAAGGGGCATGGCCGCACTGCGTGAAACATTATTCCACGTCTTTTGCCTTTTTGGGATTGCACAGGGCGGAGAGGGCGTCTTCACAAGACCGCTTCCTGTGATGCCGTGCTTCCGTGCCCCGCCCCCTTTTGCGGTATACTACCCGCTGTTTTCAACTACAAGGAGACCGTCAACCCCTATGATCGAGCATCGCCGAGAAACTGTACCGGTTCCCGTGGGAAATATCCAGGTCGGCGGCGGCGCGCCCATCGCCGTGCAGGCCATGACCAATACGGACACCGAGGACGCGGAATCCACCGCCCGGCAAATCGTGGAACTGGCCGAAGCGGGTTCGGAATTGGTGCGGATCACCGTGAATACCCCGCGCGCGGCGGAATCGGTTCCGGAGATTGTGCGGCGGGTGCGCGGCGCGGGCTGCATGGCCCCCCTCATCGGCGATTTTCACTTCAACGGCCACCGGCTGCTGAGCAAGCATCCCGAATGCGCCAAGGCCCTGGACAAATACCGGATCAATCCGGGCAACGTGGGCAAGGGCGCATCACGCGACGCGCAATTCTCCACCATTTGTGACATCGCCCGGGACCACGGCAAACCCGTGCGGATTGGGGTCAACATCGGCTCGCTGAATCCGGAACTGGTGGTGGAAAAAATGCAGGAGAACACCTCGAAGCATTTGGGTAAAACCTCCGAGGCGGTAATCAACGAGTGCATGGTGATCTCGGCGCTGCAATCGGTGGACCTCGCCCTGCGCTGTGGCCTGACAAAAAACCAGATTATCCTCTCCTGCAAAACCAGCGTGCCGGCGCATTTGATCGCGTTGTACCGCGATTTGTCCCGGAAAACCGATCAGCCGCTGCACCTCGGCCTCACAGAAGCGGGCATGGGCATGAAAGGACTGGTGTGGTCCTCGGCGGCGATGGGGGTGCTGCTGGAGGCGGGGATTGGCGACACCATCCGGGTCTCCCTCACGCCCACGCCGGGCGGAGACCGCCGCGAAGAAGTGTATGCCGCGCAGGAATTGCTGCAAGCCCTGGGACTCCGGCAGTTCGCGCCGAGTATCACCTCCTGTCCGGGATGCGGGCGCACCACCAGCACGTTGTTTCAGGAACTGGCCCAGGAAACGCAGCAGTATATTCGCAAACGGCTCCCGGAATGGCGCAACCAACGTGAAGGCGTTGAAACCCTCAAGGTGGCGGTGATGGGGTGCGTCGTGAACGGCCCCGGCGAGAGCAAGGCCGCCAACATCGGGATCAGCCTGCCGGGAAATGGCGAAACACCGGCCTGTCTGGTGTATGTGGATGGCGAGAAACGGGCCACCCTCACCGGCACGCGGGAGGAAATCGCCCGTGTGTTTTTGGACATGGTGGAAACGTACGTGGCGGCCCGCTATCCCCGGAAAGGCTAACGCGCGGGGCTACTTGTTCAGCAGCACCTTCACCATCGGCCCCGTAAAATGAGTTCCGGCCTTCGGCGTCAGTTCCAGCCAATGCCGTTTCGTGCCGGGCCCATTCGGATCCAAATCATTCACCAGAATCGAGAAACGATAGGAACCGCCGGGCTGAAGTTGAAGCGGCGCGAGATCCGCCGCAGCGAACGCGGCCTCATACACGATATGCCGCCCGTTCCGCAGGACACCCAGCTTGACCGACTGCGAAACCACCTCGACGTCGCGCTCGGGATTGCAACTGAGAAACACCTGCGGCCCCTCCTCCGTCAGGCTGAGGCTGTACACCCAGCCGTCCAGCCACAACTCGACACTGTCCGCCGACCACACGATATCCCCCCCAAACGGCTGATGAAATTCGTTGTCGTCCACCTCCACCGCGACATAGACATGCCCCTCGTCCCACATGAGCCGGGCCTGCGCGCGGAGGTCGTCCGTGTTGGCGGCGTCAAAATCCACGCCATACGGAAGCGCCATCGGCGTGGCCCGTATCCATTCCGTCAATGATCCATCCGGGATTACCGGCTCCGTGGCATACGCCGACACCGCCGTGGGGACCATGTTTATTTCATTCTCGAGGGTGAGCGTGCCCGCCTGGGGATCCTCCGCAATCTTGGTGACCATGGCGGGCACGGGAAAATGCGTCTGCGCGGGCCCGTCCGACCAGACATGAAAGGGAAGCTCGATGGAAGCGCCGGGCGCAAGCGCATAAGGAGCCTCCAACGGTTCCACATGCCATCCCGCCGGAATGTTCCACGTCAACGAAGAGGCAAGCGATGCCTGCAGCGGATTTTCCATGTGGACGGCGATCGTATGATCGAATCCGCCGCCCAAGGGAACATCCACGGGGTCCGTATGCAAGCCGCGCTTCAAGGCGCGGACCATGTCCACCTTTTCCTGCGTTATCACTTCCGGCGGAAACACCCCGCCCGGACGCATCACGGCCACCTCCACCTGATCCCGTTTGACCTGCACGCGCAGGTAATGATTAAACCCGCCTTCTTCCTCCGGCGTCTCGATATACGACCCCGCCCCGCCCGTGATGTAATAATGCACCCCGTCACGGACACCGCAATCCCGGTACACGTGGATGTGCCCGGCGAAGACCGCACGCACGGGAAATCCCCGGAAGGTTTCCGCCACATAGGCCCACTGCTTGTCCCAGTCTTGCACAAAATAGGGCTGGTGCATGAACACAAAAATGTTGTCCGCCTTGCAGGTGTTGAGATCGTCTTTCAGCCAGGCAAGCTGCTTTTCGGAGATCACGCCGCCCGCGCCGTTCTCCTCGCTGTTCAACACGATGAAGCGCGAATTGCCATAGGTGAAACCGTAGGTCAGCGGGCCGATGCGCCGTTCATAGGTCCGCACGACCTCCGGCACGGTGTTGATGTCGTGATTGCCCGGCACGGGAAAATACGGCGCTTCGCACTTCCCCGCCACCTGCTCGAACTCATCCCACTGCGGCCCAATGTCCTCCGCCGTGCCCCCAAGAATCAAATCGCCGCAACTCACCACGAACGCGGGCTTCAGTACGTTCCACTCCGCAATCATCCTCTTGAATTCTTCGGGTTGCCCGATGGGCAACAGCGAATTCGAGTCGCCGCAGACAATAAACGCGAACTGTTCCTTGCACAGGGGCTTGTCGGCCCGCAGTTTCCCGAACGAGCGTTCCGCGAGGGTTTCCGCGCCCAAAGCCTGCGCCCACCCGGCGATGAGCGCGAGGGAAAGTATCCATCCGCGTTTCACGGCACCGCTCCTTCTCATTGCACGGCCGGCGCCCCCCCCGCTACCCACACCCCCGGGGGGGCCGCCCCGAAAGTAATCAGGTGGGGGTAAAAACCCCCGCCACCAAAAAATACGC
>CAYXPO010000283.1:0-1974 GCA_964466925.1 uncultured Nitrospirales bacterium | reverse complement strand
CGCCCCCCCTCATCCTCTGGGCCCGGCCGGCGCCCCCCCCACCCCCACCCCGGGGGGCGGCGCCGCCATTAAAGTACTCAGGTGGCGATAAAGCCGCCGTCCACAATCATTTCCGCACCGGTCATCCAGCAGGAATCGTCCGAAGCCAGGAACAGCGCCGCGTTCGCGATGTCGCGCGCCACGCCCAGGCGTTTCATCGGCAGCGAATCGCCGATGGCCTTTTTCTTCTCCGGAGTGAGATACGGCGCTTGCAGCGGCGTGTCAATCATTCCGGGATGGATCACGTTGCAGCGGATATTGTCCGGGCCGAACTGCACCGCGAGCGACTTGTTCAGCGAGATCAGCGCGCCCTTCGCGCAGGTGTACGAGTCCTGCGCCAGGGTGAAGCCCGCCAGCGCGGAAATCGAGCCCACCAGGATGATCGAGCCGCCGCCCGCCTTCTGCAATTCCGGAATGCCGTGCTTCGTCAGGAAGAACGGCCCCTTCAGATTGATCGCCTGCACCAAGTCCCAGTTCTCCTCGGTCGTTTCGATGACCGACTTGTCGCGATCCTTCCAGAGCACGCCCGCGTTGGCATACAGAATATCCAGTTTGCCAAACTTCGCCACCGCCTCCTCGACACACCGCTTCACATCCGCTTCCTTCGCCACATTGCCCACCACCACCAGGGCTTTCCCGCCGTTCTTCTCGATGATCCCCGCCGTTTCCTTCGCCGCTTCCGCATTCAGATCAAATACCACCACCTTCGCGCCTTCCTGGGCGAAAAGGATGGACGCTTCCCGGCCCATGCCAAGACCCGCGCCGGTAATAATGGCCACTTTGTCCTTTAGACGCATACCGCGTTTCTCCTTGCGTTGAGTCACTCGCTTGCGGCGCCCGCACACCGGCCGCCGCCGAACCTACCATTAAACCCTATTTACCCGGGGATTTCCAGTCCGCCCCGGCCACCCCCTGTCGGTGTTCCCTTGTCCTTCACCCGCCCGAAGGCACTCGAGACCGTCTTCGTGCAATTCTTCCAGGCTGGCCTGTGCAACATTGGTGAGCCTGATTTCGGTTTCCTTGGAAGTTGTTCCCGCTTTGCTGCCTTCAATGTTTTGTTTTCCAGCGCGCGCGGATTGCACCATTTGTACAGAAGCCGCCCCAAATCAAGCCTGCGGATTCCCCCGTCCCATGGTTCAACGGCGCCCTGCCTCATCCAACCGCTTGTCCCAATCATACCCACGCTTGGTGACAATGCTCTCGATGCGTTGAATCCGGCGATCCAAGCTGTCAAAGGTGCGCTTGAGCCGTTGCACCGCCATGCTGCGCGATCCGGTATAGGATCGGTAGAACTCTTCTTCTTCCATGTTTTCCGGCGGCAAGAGCGGTTCCGGCTTCATCAACAGCGCCGCCAGCACGTACCCCGCCACCGCAGGCCATAATCCCGTGAAAACGGCCCCCAAAACAAAGATGATGCGCAACCAGAACACGGAAAAATCAAAATACTCGGCGAGGCCGCGGCACACCCCCGCAATCGCGCCATCCCGGGAACGGTACGGCATGCCGGAAACGGAAGAATCCCTGGTATTCACGCCTGGCCTCCTTTCCGCTCACGGTCCAACAGCAGCGTTTCCAAAGCTTCCACACGCTGCTCCATCTTCGAGAGCCCGTGATAAATTTCCTGGATGAGTTTGGATTCGTCCACGGACCCGCTTCCCGAACGGCTGCCTTTGGAAACGAGCCGGACAATGGTCCAGCAGATGATGGCGAACGCGGCCAGCAATGATCCAAACACCACCAGCACTATCAGCGGAACCATAAACAGGCTCATAACGGTCATTGACGCAGTCTCCATGATGATCTCCCTTCAACGCGGCCGGCGCCGCGCACTACTATACACCCGGCGCCGCCAAAACACTTATTTGTTGTACAGGCGCTGGTCCCAGTCGCGGGCACGGTCCGTTACCACCGTCTCCAACCGCTGCAAACGCGCGT
>CAYXPO010000282.1:0-6572 GCA_964466925.1 uncultured Nitrospirales bacterium | reverse complement strand
GTGCGGTCACGGCCATACAGCGTGAATTGTTTCCCGCACACCTCGAGCGCCCATTCCACCAACCGTTCCGGGATGCGCACCCGTTGGGAAGCCCAATCCACGGACGCGCCCTCTTCCGCAAAGCGCCGCAGGATTTTCTCATGGGGGATGTGCAGGCCCACCTCATTCAAGATGGTCAGAGACGCCCCGTGCAATTGTTGAATCTCACGCTCACTCAGGACCGAAACCTTCATAAGACCACCTCCCTCAAGGGTATGTCATAGTATAAACGACGGGTAAAAGTCTAAAAACTGTCTGGCGCGGCATAGCCGCCACCCAAAAAATCAGGGCTTTCAGCAAAATACATCAAGAACTTTGAGATGGGACCAATGCAACTGATATTGGGGTGAATTTCTTCGAAAAGATGATGGAAATTGGCGGATAGTAGTATGGAAAACCCAAAACATGCTACAGTGCCCGACGATATGAATGAGCATTGCCATAGCGGATATTGGCCCTTGGGGCCGATCATTCTTCCCGCCTTGTTGGTATGCGCGGACACCGTGGCGGGATGGGCGCTGGGCTGGCGTCCGCGCGGGATGGTGGAATATGCGGTCTTGGGATTGCTGCTGGGGTTGCTGGGATTGCTGGCCGCCGCGCGGTTTCTGCCCGCGCTGTACGGGTGGTTTTTCCAGTGGCGCAAGGAGTTGTGGCTGTTGCTGGCGGCGCTGGCAGTTTCGTGGTCTCTTTTGGAATTTGGGGCGGACCGCCTGGACCGCATGCTGCGGCCCATGAAAAATTTCCATACACGCGGTCCAGCCATAAACTGGGTGTTCACGCCGGTGCCGGAATATCTTCCGGGCATCGAGGGAACGTCCCATTACACAACGGACATGCAAGGCATTCGTCAGCCCGCCCCCCCGGGAGATGCCAAGTACCGGATGCTGTGCGTGGGGGGCAGCAGCACGGAATGCGTCTACCTGGACGACAGTGAAACATGGCCCGCGCGATTAATTCAGGTGTTCATGGAACGCAATAACGCGCCGTTGTGGGCCGGAAATGCGGGTATCAGCGGCTATGACACGCGCGATCATCTCCGCTTTCTGGAATCGTCCCGGCTGCTCAAGGGTATGGACGGAGTCATCCTTCAAATTGGCATCAATGACCTCTGGCGGTATTTGGCCAACGAGGAAGTGACAACGCGGTATGACCGGTTCAGCGAAAGCGGAAGCATGGATGCCCCCGTGCCGCGTCACAGGGAGGTGGCGGAACCCTGGCGTCCGGTATGGGCGCGTTCGCGTGTAATTCAATTGGCGCATACCCTGCGGCTGCCGCGTCCGAAACCTGAAATGGTGGAAGGGGCGGGCGGCGTGGAATATAAAATCCGGCGGGAGAAACGGGCCGCGGCGCCTATCACGGATCAGGTTCCTGATCTCACGCGGGGCCTGGCCGAATACCGGCAGCGCATACAGCGGATCGTTGAGGTATGCCGCCGCCGCGGCCTCCGCGTGATATTCACCACCCAGCCGGTATTGTGGCGCGAAGGCTTGCCGCCCCGGCTGGCGGAGCGCTGTTGGTTCGGCTGGCTCGAAAGCGGAGACTATCTGAGCATCACGGCCTTGCGGACCTGCATGGATCGGTATAATGAAACAACGCTGTCGGTATGCCGGGAAATGAAAACACCCTGCGCGGACCTTTCGGGCATGAACGGCCGGGAGGAATTTTTCTATGACGATTGCCACTTTACCGAACGCGGCGCAGAAGAAGTGGCGCGGATATTGGAACCGGTAGTCACGGAAAGCCTGGGCGCGCTGTAATACGGATTGAACGCATTCCAAGGAAATTTGCTAGTATAGCCGCGGATGAACACGGATAAACGCGGATTTAAGCATTTAAAAGAGATTGCCTGTGATTCATGAAGACGTAACAGACAAGATTCTTAAGGCTTTTTATTTAGTCTATAATGAACTTGGAGCAGGTTTTCCTGAATCGGTGTATCGAAATGCCATGGAGATTGTTTTGAGGGAAATGGGCCTGCAATGTGATGTGGAAATGCCTATCACCGTCTGGTTTCGCGGGCAAAAAGCAGGGGATTTCCGCGCAGACTTGTTGGTTGAAAAGGTGATAATAATTGAACTCAAAGCATGTAAAGCGATTGATGCAACCCATATCGCTCAAACCATTCACTATCTCCGCGCCACTGGAGTTGAAGTTGGGCTATTGTTGAATTTTGGGCCAAAACCGGAATTTAAACGTTTGATCAAAACCATTGATCCGTGTCTATCCGCGTAAATCCGCGGCGGAAAAACAAAGAAAGGAAGTATTGGTATGCACGCTGTCACTCCCGATTCGGTGTTGAACATGTCGCGGGCCTTCATGGAATCCCGCATTCTGTTGTCCGCGGCGGAGCTTGACTTGTTCACCCTGTTGAGTCACGCGCCCATGACCCTGCCGGAGATCACGAAGAAAACAAAGACCCAGGCGCATGGAATGGCCATTCTCCTGGACGCGCTGGCCGCGCTGGGCTTGCTGGAAAAAACGGAGGGCCGGTATCTGTGCCCGCCGCCGGTGGAGGCGGTCTTATCGTCAAAAGCGCCGGAATCGGTGTTGCCGATGGTGATGCATTCCGTGGGGCTGTGGCGGCGGTGGTCGAATCTGACGGACGTGTTGAAGAAAGGCTCTCCCGATTTTGAGCCTGCTTCATTCAGCGAGGAAGGCCAGATGGAGGCCTTCATCGGCGCGATGCATGTGGTGGGGCGCCGGCTGGCGGCTTCCATTGTGGCGGCGATTAAACCCGGCGCGGCGAAGAACCTTCTGGACGTGGGCGGGGCCACGGGCACCTATGCCGAAGCCTTCCTGCATGCGTCCCCGAAGATGCATGCCACGGTTTTTGACCGTCCGGAAGTCATCAAGATGGCCCGGCGCCGTTTGAAGCAAACGGGACTGTTGGATCGCATCAAACTCGTAAGCGGTGATTTCTACAAGGATAAATTGCCCAAAGGCTACGATCTAGCCCTGCTTTCCGCCATCATTCATCAAAATACCCGGCAGCAGAACATTGATCTGTACAAGAAAATATACAAGAGCCTCGAACCGGGGGGACGGCTGGTCATCCGGGACCATGTGATGAGTCCCGACCGCACCAAACCGGTGGGCGGCGCGATTTTCGCGGTGAACATGCTGGTGGCCACGCCGGGGGGCAATTCGTACACTTTCGCGGAAATCCGGGAAGCCATGGAGGCGGCGGGATTCGAGAAGGTTCACCTGATCCAGCCGGATGAACGGATGAACGGACTCATTGAAGGATTCAAACCCAGCGCGTGAATCCCCTGTGCCCTCATAGCGAACCGTTTTGGATCGAGGATGAAGCCTTCACCGCGCAGGAAATCCAGGAGCTGCTGTTGCCGTATCTGACCGCGGATCGGCATGCCCGCATTGCGCAGGTGATTGCGCAGCGCACCTATTCCATCGTGCCGGTGACCGAGGGACTGTACGATCGGGGAAATGTGAGCGCGGTGATGCGCAGCGCCGAAGCCATGGGATGCCAGGCGCTTCATATTATTGACACCTCGAAGGCCTTCAAGGAGGCGAAGCGCGTGACGCAGGGGGCGGAAAAATGGGTGGATATCCGCCTCTGGCGGGACACACCCGCCTGCGTGGCCTATTTGCGTTCGCATGGCTACCGTATAGTCGTCACGCATGTGAGCGACGCCACGCCCATTGCGGAAGTGGAGTTTGACATTCCCACGGCGATTTTTTTCGGAAACGAAAAAACGGGCAGCAGCGAACCCCTGCTCAAGGCTTCCGATGCGCGCGTGCTGGTGCCGATGCAGGGATTTACCCGGAGTTTCAACATCTCCGTGGCGGCGGCGCTGTGTTTGTATCACATTCAACAGGACCGCATCCGGCGGTTGGGAAGGCATGGCGATCTGGATGAAGAAACGCGGCATGTGCTCACCGCCTCGTTTTATTTGCGGGGCGTGCCGAACGCGGAGCGGATTTTACTGGAGAAGCGCCGCAAACGCGGCTTGTAAGAACTTAACAACGCAGCAAACCCTCGATCGAGAGGGATCGGCGCGGCGCAGGGTCGCTTACCTTCCCTGCGGCGCCGGCTCCGTTTACCGGTGGGCCATAATCCTCTGCGCGGCCCACCGCCTCACCGGAGTGCACGCCTAATACGTCACCCCGCGACGCCTCAGCGATCTTCCATAGTCCACATAAGTATTCCGCATCGCGGATCGCCAAACGTCACTTCCAGGCACTGTTCAACAGGCCAGGCCGCCGGCCTGAGCCAGGAAACATTACTGTTACGCCCTGATCCCAAACCATACGGCCCAGCCTGTGGTCCTGCCCAAAGAGTACCTTTTCGACTTTCCGGGTTCACACGGTAACGAACCAGTTTTCAGTGAATAAAAAGCAATATTGATGCCAAGTTGGGAAAAATTCTCAGTAGGCGCATAAGTGATTGAGCGGATATTAGTTATAGCGTTCAAGTGTCCGTGCAATCGTATTGCCCATACGCCGGCAGCTCTCTGTTCTCAAATTGAGACGGGTGAAAATCCCAATTTGGGACAATGTGCGGTTTTGTGATAGGATCAGGTGCCGCATGGCATGGAACGAGGTCCGGCCTCATATACGAATGGAAAGGTTCCCGATCATGTTTCATCTGACCGCCAAAACAGGGTCGTTCAAGGGTGCTTCGTGGGCTATTGGGGAAAGTCCGATTGTATTGGGCCGGGACGTGGCCTGTGAGGTTACGATCAATGATCCGATCGTTTCCCGCCGCCATTGCGAAATAGGGCTGTCGGACGGTGTGATTTTTGTGAATGATCTGGGCAGCAGCAACGCGACCTTTGTCAACGGATTTCCGATCAAGCACGCGGAGTTGGCCGTGGGCGATGAAATCGCGGTGGGCAACGCGATATTTTTCATTACCTCGCTAAAAGCCGCCGGTCCGTCCGAGCAGGCGCGCAGCGTGAATGCGGGGGCCACGCACTCCCTGCGGATCGGCGAACCCACCTATTTGTCGGAGGATGAAGAGAGTCTTTTTGCGAAAGGCAAGCCGCGCACGGCGGAGGATCTTGCCACCTTGTTTAATATCGGGCGGGCGTTGAGCCGGTGTGAAAGCCTGGCGGGGCTTGTGGAAGTGTTGACGGAACGGATCAAGGACCACTTCAATCCGGAGGCGTATTGGGTGGCGTTGTGCCAGGAAGACCAGGAATCCCTGTTGTTGTTTCCGCCGGAAGAAGCGGCCGCACTCACCTCGAATCGTTCGCTGAATGAAATCGTCCACCGGGCGATTTACGAGCCCAAGGGAATATTGCTGCCCGAGCGTTGGAGCCATGAGGGCCAGATGGGCATCCGTACCACGCTGGTGGCCCCGATGGCGCTGGGCAAGGAAAGCGTGGGGGCGATAGTGGTGCAGGCGGATACGCCGAACCGCATTTATGATGAGAACGATCTGGAATTCCTGCTGGCGGTCGCGCATGCCGCCGCCCCCTATTTGAAGGCCGTGGAGCGCCTGGAACAATTGGAACGGGAGAATCAGCGGCTGCTGGCGGGCACGGCGACGGGCGGGGCCATTATCGGCACGGGGCGCGCCATCGCCCGCATTCGCGCGGTGGCCCGCACCTGCGCCCGCTCCGGGCTCAATGTGCTTATCATGGGCGACACCGGCACGGGCAAGGAACTTGTGGCGCGGTTGATTCACGATCTGTCCGACCGCTCCGGGAAGCCCCTGACCATCGTCAATTGCGCGGCCATTCCCGATGAACTCTTCGAGAGCGAACTCTTCGGGTATGAGCGCGGCGCGTTCACCGGGGCGCACGCCAACAAAGCGGGGTTGTTTGAAGAAAGCGACGGGGGGACCCTGTTCCTGGATGAGGTGGGGGATCTCAGCCTGCACAACCAGGCGCGGCTGCTGCGCGCGATAGAAACCGGCACGTTCCGGCGGCTGGGCGGACGCTCGGACATCCGCGTCAACGTGCGCGTCATTTGCGCCACCAATAAAAACCTCTCGGTGGAAGTGAATGCGGGCCGGTTCCGCCGGGACCTTTACCACCGTTTGAACGCCTTTGAAATTCAAATTCCGTCCCTGCGCGAACGCGCGGCGGACATTCCGGCGCTCGCCGAACATTTCCTTGGTCAGGCACGGGGGCGGTTCCGCAGCCTTGTCGAGGGATTCGAGCCGGAGGCCCTCCAGGCGCTCCAGGAACGCATGTGGCCGGGCAATGTCCGGGAACTGCGCAACGTGATCGAACGCGCGCTGGTGGTGGCCAAAGGGAAGAAAATCCGGGCGGAAGATTTGTGCGCGGAAAACAACGAGGCGCAAAATGACGCGCCGTTTCCTTCGCTGGAGGAACTGGAACGGGAACATATCACGAAGGCCGTGCAGATGTGCGGCGGGAATATCCCGGCGGCGGCCGATCTGCTCAAAATCGGGCGCAGCACGCTCTACCGGAAAGTGGCGGAATACGGGATTTCCGCGTAGCGGATGCCGCTTTGGCCATCCGCTTTCAGCAGAGGAAACCGGAAATAGACCGGACTGATCCGGCGGACCGGACGATCCGGCGTTTACTATCAGCCGTTCGGGG
>CAYXPO010000281.1:2339-6601 GCA_964466925.1 uncultured Nitrospirales bacterium | reverse complement strand
GGCCGCCGCCGAGGCCGGGAAAACCGCCACCTATGCCGGGAAAATCGGGTTTTTCCCCGTGGACCGGATGGCCGGACACATTATTAAAACCGAAGAGGACCTGGAAATCGCGGAAGCGTTATTGCCGTTACGCAAAGGATGCTAGACAGGAGGATTGGAGCATGTCGTATGTGAATCTGGTGACGGGGGGCGCGGGGTTTATTGGTTCGCATCTGTGCGAGGCGCTGTTGGCGCGCGGCGAACAAGTGCTCTGCGTGGACAATTTCTTCACGGGCCGCAAGCAGAATATCGCCCACCTGCTGACCAATCCCTATTTCGAACTGGTCCGGCACGACATCACCAGCCCGCTCATGCTCGAAGTGGACCGGATATACAACTTCGCGTGCCCCGCTTCCCCCGTCCATTACCAATACAATCCCGTGAAAACGATCAAGACCAACGTCATGGGCGCGTTGAACATGCTCGGCCTCGCGAAGCGCGTGAAGGCGCGGATAATGCAAGCCTCCACCTCGGAAGTTTACGGCGACCCCGCCATCCACCCGCAGGTGGAAGAATATTGGGGCAACGTGAATCCCATCGGCATCCGCAGTTGCTACGATGAAGGCAAACGCGTGGCCGAAGCCCTGTTCTTCGATTACCACCGACAAAACAAGGTGGATATCCGCGTCATCCGGATTTTCAACACCTACGGCCCGCGCATGCTGGTCAATGACGGCCGCGTGGTGAGCAATTTCGTCGTGCAGGCCCTGCGCAACCAGCCCATCACCCTGTACGGCAACGGCAACCAGACGAGGTCCTTCTGTTTTGTCAGTGATCTGATCGACGGCATCATCCGCATGATGAATTGCGAAGACTTCACCGGCCCCGTGAATCTTGGCAATCCCGGCGAATTCACCATCAAGGAACTCGCGGAACACGTCATCGAATTGACCGGCTCCTCCTCCACGCTCGAGTACAAACCCCTGCCGGAAAACGATCCCACGCGCCGCCAGCCCAATATCGCCTTGGCCAAGGAAAAACTCGGCTGGACGCCCACCGTGCCCCTCCGCGAAGGACTGAAGACGACGATCAATTATTTCAATGACCTGTTAAAGACGGGGTGAGCCGGCCGTGCCGTGGAAGTTTGAGGACTATGATTCGGGAAAAACCTGGGTTGTGCCCGGTAAGCAGATTCGCGAAGAAGGATTTAAGGTTGATATCCCGAACCGCCGCGATTCCCGGCTCATTTTCTATTCGGTTGATCGAGCAGATAAACCATAAAGATAGTGGGGATGGATAGTATTACGCAGCACCGGTCTTCAAGTATTCTCATAGTGAATGAGGCAAATCGGACGCTTGATTTCGGGATACGGTTTTTCGTAGAACTGCGATATTCGTGGTGGAATTAGAATTTGCGTTGCTTTTACTAGAAATGGTGGCGATGGTGCTTTGAACAACTCAACGCAGAGTTGCAGAGAACGCCGAGGAACGCAGAGAAAATGAGAACAAATTACGAACAGCATCAAGCCGGATTTCTCCGCGAACCTCCGCGATCTCAGCGCCTCTGCGTTGAAGTGGATATCCATACAGATGCATGAGAACGAGATTTCGGAAAGAATTATTGGTGCGGCGATTGAAGTTCACCGCATACTTGGGCCGGGACTGCTTGAGGGTGTGTATGAAGAGGCCTTGTGCCATGAGTTTCATCTCCGTGGAATTCGTTTCGAGCGGCAGAAACCGGTGCCTATCGATTACAAAGGCGTGAAGCTGTCCACGGACTTGCGGTTGGATTTGCTCGTTGAAGAGAAGGTCATCGTGGATGTGAAAGCGAAAGAACAAATGACCGAGAAAGATCACGCAAAGACGTTGACTTATTTGCGGCTGACCAATACACGGCTAGGGTTGAACATGAATTTCCATGAGCCAAGACTCGTGGATGGCATCAAGCGGATTGTAAACAACCTCGAATGAAGCGGATTATCTCAACGCAGAGATGCAGAGAACGCCGAGGAACGCAAAGGACATGAATACGACTTTTGAGGAACATCAAACACAAATCCTCTGCGGACCTCCGCGATCTCAGCGCCTCTGCGTTGGAAAGGATACCAACACGGAGTCGCGGAGGACGCTGAGATGCGCAGAGGAAGGGATTATACAAGGCCCCGGCACGGTCTATCATTATTGGAAGACACCGTTTGTCGGCGGCAAAGGCGGGCCGGTTCATGCATACGTGATTTGTCGCCGCGAACAGCCGCAAGGCGGGGTGTTCGGTAGTTGGGAACAAGCAGGCATGGCTCTCGAAACGCATGCCCTGCTGGGTTTCTTCACGAACACAGCGGCCGGCGCATTCAGTGATGTTTCCGTCAAGGGGCTCTATGGCGTCACAGCGTCACCTGTCACGCCCTATCCGGGAAATCCGGTGAACCTGACAAATTATTCCCCAGCCGTGATCAAGGATGACAAATTCCGGATGGGGGATTCGCTGCTGGGCCAATATAACGAGTCGTTGAGCGGCAAGGACGAAGTAGTTTCCAAGCGCATGGCAAGAAGTTCGAGTCCCTTTGGGGGTATGTGAGAAAAATCGTTGTACCTGCCTGGAAAATGTAGATGGGAAACTGGCGTTCCCAGAGGGACTTGAACCCCCAACCTCTTGGTCCGTAGCCAAGCGCTCTATCCAATTGAGCTATGGGAACGCAGACCCAACAGTATAGCATGGAAGGGGCTTGATCGCAACTTTTACACGGAGCGATCCGAGCGGTGGAATCGAAGAAGGAACTTGACAGCGGGGGGCACCGGGCGGAAAATGACAGGATACGCGAAGTCGTGGTTATTTGGGAGAGCGCAGGAGAATTCCTGCCGGTGCAAAGGAGACTTTGCCCCGGCTATGGGAATCCGTAAGGATATAAGGAAGCCGGCATGCAGACTATTGTCCGTGAGATTACGCAACCCGTAACCCTGTGCGATGCCTCGGGCCGGTTGAATCCCGAAGCGAAAGGATGGTCGCGTCATCCGTACCATATCGGGAACCTAAAGGGCCGTGCGCTGCGCAAGAAGAAGTGGGATTATTGGTGCGTTATTGGCGAACGGTGCGCTTTTTCCGCCACGATTGCCCATGTTGATTATGGGGGCGGCGGGGCGGCCTATCTCCTGGATTTTGACACCAAGCGCTTCGCGCAACATACGGCGTTCCGGTTCTTCCCCTCCGTACCCGTCATGCCGGAAACCGTCGGGGGCACAATCACGTTTGAACACAAGGGTTTGCGGTTGTGTTTCGAGGCCACAAACGACCGGGTTTTCATGCGGGTGAATTCCAAGGCCCTGCAGGGACAGCCCCTGGCGGCCGATTTGATTATTCACCGGCCCCCGGAGCATGAAACGCTCAACGTGCTGGTGCCCTGGAATGACACCACGTTTCAGTTCACCTCGAAGCAAAACTGCCTGCCCACGGAAGGGGAAGTGATTTGGGGCGGCGAACGCTATGAATTCCAGCGGGAGACGGCCTTTGGCGTGCTGGATTATGGCCGGGGCATCTGGCCGTACCGGACCGCCTGGAACTGGGGCGCGTTTTCCGCGCGGGTGGGTCAGGACGTGGTGGGCATCAACATGGGCGCGCAGTGGACCGATGGCACCGGCATGAATGAAAACGGCATCACCATCAATGGGGTTCTGCACAAAATCTTTGACGACATGATTTTTACCTATGACACCTCGGACTTCATGAAACCCTGGACCATCCGCACCGCCGCGTCGGACATGGTTGATCTTACACTGGCGCCTTTTTACGACAATGTCTCGGGGGCCAACATGATCCTCCTGAAATCGAAATGCCATCAGATGTTCGGCAGATTCTCCGGGACGCTGAAGGTGGCGGGGAAATCCTATCCCATTCGGGATGTGATCGGGTGGGCGGAGGAAAACATCGCCCGCTGGTAGGGGCCAGCCCCGCGTTCTTATTCGGTTCTTCCGGTGTTTTTTGTGAGGTTCTCAAGCACCAGCGCATCCGGGGTGCAACCCAATGCACGGAGTTTTTTCACGGTGTCCCAGGCCGCGTCGTAATCCCTCACAATCGCATAGGCTACGGCGAGATTGTGCAGGCTGTTTTCGTGCCGGGGGTTGAGTGACAGGGCCTTGTTCCATTGGGTGATGGCTTCCTGGTACCGTTGTTTGCCGGCCAAGGCCAGCCCGAGGTTGTAGTAGTTTGTCGCCGAGCCGGGTTGAATTTGGGCGATCTGCTCCCAGGCCAGGAGGCCCAAATCAATGTTTCCGCTGTTCATGGCGTCCGT
>CAYXPO010000281.1:0-2329 GCA_964466925.1 uncultured Nitrospirales bacterium | reverse complement strand
GTCCGTGGCGATGTGCACCAGTTCCGGAAACAGCTCCGGTTCCTTGTCCACACCCACGCGCAATTCCGGCACGGCCTCGGCAAGACGGTTTTCCTCCAATAACAGTTTCCCAAGTTTAAAATGGGCCGGGCCGGGTTTCAGGTGTGCCGGGAGGGCCTTCCGGTACCAGTCTTGGGCCTCGCCGCGCTTCCCCTGCTTTTGCCGTATGTCGCCTATCAACTCGAATACGTCGGGCCACGAAGCATGAACCGCCAAGGCGCGATCGCATTCCCGCTGCGCCTTTTCCAGGTCTCCGTCCGCGAAACTGCGCTTGGCCCGGTTGAAATGCAATTCGCCCCGGTCGACCTGCCGGGAACGCACCACCGGAGCCAACAGGTTTTCCACGGGCGCGTAATCATCCGTCAGCAGAAGGCGCCCGTGCCGCGAGATCAGATTTTCCACCACCGTCACCGGCAACAACTCCCCGACATACGCATGCTTGGTTTTGGCCCGCTCCGGAATATCCGCAAGATTCAAGGGCCGGTTGGCGCACACGACAATAAACGTGTCGCGTATGAAGACCGGCCGGCCCGTGTTGAATACGTAGACATACGGGAACACCTGCTGGCAGGTGGCCGTCACGGCCGACAGGAAGGCCCCGGATGCCTGCATGTCAATCATGTTCAGCAGGTACATGCCGTTTTCCTTCAGCAGGGCGCGCACCTGCCGCGTGAATTCCAGAGTGGTCAAGTGATAGGGAACGGTATAGTCGTTAATGGAGTCGCCGAAGATGCAATCAAAACGCTTCGGCGGGGTTGCGCGCAGCAAATCCTCCACGCGGTTGCGCGCATCCATGTTGTGGATGGATATCCTGGTGTCCCGGGGCAGGCCGAAGGCCGCATGGGCCGCTTCCGTGACGGCGGGATCAATTTCCGCCACTTCCGTGTATCCGCCCGGGCGCGCCGTTTCCAGGTAATTCGGGAAGGCGTAGCCGCCGCCGCCAATCACAAGGGCGTGCAACGGTTGGGCGTCCGGAAAGAATTTGTCGATCACGGCTTCATAGACCCATTCGTATTCATATTGCAACGCCTTTGGGTCGTCCAAATTCACCATGCTGTGGGTGAGTTTGTCGAGTATCATCTCCCGCAGTTGGGGATGTTGCGGGTCCTCCGTCACCGCGATGTAGGAATATTGGCTTTCATCTTCATAGACCACCTGCGCCGCCCTGGGATGATATACGAGGGCTATCATCAAGGCGGCTGTGCATACGAGCATCCAGCCCGCCGCCCACAGCCGCCGGGCCGCGTACACCCAAACAGGAATTGCCAGCAGCCATGCGGTGGCGATAATCAGCGCGGTGCTTCCCATCCAATCAATCAAGGCATATCCGGCGAGAAAGGTGGCCAGGATGCCGCCCAGCGCGCCCCATGCATAAATCCCCCCCACCGCCCGGCCCGGCGCAATGCCTTCGTCCAGTGTGCGGCGCACCACCACGGGGCTGATGCCGCCCATGCACAAACAGGGGAGAAAAAACACGAGCGTGGTGTACACCATGATCTGCATCGGCCACGTCAGCGCCTGCATGAAATACCATTCCCGGAGATAATCACCGGCCAACCGGCTCAGCCCCGGACTCGCCAGCGCGAAGAAAGACGAAAGCAGAAATAGCACCGCCACGGTTCCCCGTGTTGCCTTCCAATCCGCGATGCGCCCCCCCAGATAATTTCCCAGCGTGACCCCGGCCAGCACCACCCCGATGATGGTGGTCCAGGTGTAGAGGGAAGCGCCAAACTCGCGTGCCAGCACGCGCGCCGCCGCCAGTTCAAGAGTCATGAAGGCCGCATTCGACACGAATACGGTCAGATACGGCCCCAGCCACGCCATGCGCCCGGACCGAAGGGATTCCTTGTGCATCAGGGTGCGCGTTGGAATGATTTCCCGCATCCGGAAAGCCGCCCCGCCGTACAGGAGCGACAACAACACCATGGCTGCCGCGGCGCACAACAGAATATGCGAAGCACTCAGGGTGAGGATGAGCCAAAAACCGGCCAGAAACGTTCCTGCAATACTCCCCGCCGCGCCCGCCGCGAACACCATCCCCATGCTTCGCCCCGGCCCCTGACCTGCGCCGAGGGCGGCTTTCGCCACCACCGGACTGATGGCGCCCAATACCGCGGCGGGCGGCAGAAACACCACGGCGGTGTGAAGGGCGATTCGCAACGGCCAGGAAAAATGAACGAGCAGCGGCCAATGTCCTGCCAACCAATTCAGGGGAAGGATAATGCCGCAACCCGCCGCAGTCAATAAAAACAGCACGGCGAGGGTGCGCAGGGGCCGCGCCCGGTCCGCC
>CAYXPO010000280.1:0-6603 GCA_964466925.1 uncultured Nitrospirales bacterium | reverse complement strand
GCCTGACCATCAACTGGTGGGCGGCCCAGGCCATCGGGCCGGCGTTCGCGCCGCCGGCGGTCATGGAACATAGCAGGATGCTCAATGCCAATGCAGACACCCAGGACCTCCTGTAGGGGAAAGCCGAATACAATCACGGACACAGCCCGCCCCGTGCCGTCCGGGGGGGCTGCATCCACGCGGTTATACTGAATTTAATTGAGCAGCCGGTCTATTTCGCGCTTGAGCTGTTCAAAGCGGACCGGTTTCATGAGCAGGGTGTCGGCTTTGACCCAGGAGCGTTCTTCGTCCGTGGCCGCGTCGAACTCGATGCCGGCTTCACTGGCCACCGAAGTCACCATAATGATGGGAATGGCCTTGTCCCGTTTCTTGAGCTTGTAGCACAACTGGAAGCCCGCGTCGTTCTCTTCCATCATGAGGTCCACCAGGGCGATGTCCGGTTTGGTCTTGGCGACTATGGCCAAGGCCTCCTTGACGCTATTCGCCTCAAGCACGGCAAAGCCCGCGGCCACGAGTTGGGTTATTTGCTGGAACAGAAAATCCTGATCATCATCCACCAGCAACACTGTCTTTTTTGTTTCACTCGTACTCATGGTTCCCACCGTCCTATTCATCTTGTTTCACAAACCATACTTTATACTAACAGGTTAACCACCTGCCACTGCGCTTCCATAGGCCGAATGCCGGGGCAACGACACGGTAAACGTGGCGCCGGTCGGAAAACTCGGGTCGGTGTTCGATTCCACGCGGATATCGCCCGAATGCATCTTCACGATGCCGTACGTGATGGCCAGGCCCAGGCCCGTTCCCTTGCCAATCCCTTTGGTCGTAAAAAACGGTTCAAATATCTTGTCCAGATGTTCCTGTGGAATGCCGGTGCCGGTGTCGCCGACCCGCAATTCCACGCGGGAACTGTTGCCCAGGGTTTGAAGGGTCAAGACGCCGCCCTGCGGCATGGCGGCGCAGGCGTTGTTGATGAGGTTGGTCACCACCTGCACCATCTGATCGGCGTCCAAATCCGCCACCGGGTCTTCCAGGTTGTGTTCGACATTCACTTGGATTTCCTTGGGAATAATGCATGCTTTGAGGCTGCGATCCACCAGGTCGCGCAGGTCCGCGGGATGCCGGGTGACCTTGTTCTGCCGGGCGAAGTGGAGCAGGCCGGATACGATTTTCTTGCAGCGGTCGGCCTGTTCGGCGATCATTTTGAGGTCCGCGCTGACCGGTTTTTCGCCTTCCTGCTCCTCGAGAATGTGGGCGTACATGAGCACCACCCCGAGCGGATTGTTCAGTTCATGGGCAATGCCGGCGGCAAGCTGCCCCATACTGGCGAGTTTCTCCGCCTGCACGAGGGTTTCCTGCGTCTTGGCCAGTTTCTCCTTGGAGACCGCGAGGCTTTTCACGGTTTCCCGGAGCTTTTCGATGGTATAGGGCAGGCACATTTCATTTTCCGCGAAACCGCGGTGGATGGCGACGGCGTGTTCGCGGCAGGTTTCATAGCCGCAGGCGCCACAGTTGAGTTCATCTTCCGGCACGTATTTGCCCATGCGCTCGAGAATGCGCGCAAGGGACGCGGCGGAAGGCTCCGCGAGTCTTCGGTCTTCGGGGGAAAACGTCCGGGCGAGGTCCAGGTCCGCGAACTGGTCCATTTGCTTCCGCCACTGCTCGTAATTCAAGCGGTTGAGGCGTCCGCGGACATAATGGCTCACGCGGGTGCGGCGGCGGAAGAGCGGTTCCTTGTTCGAGATGCCGGGGCCCATGATGCAGCCTTCGCACGCGAGCACTTCAAGCAGGCGCGGATTGTAGCTGCCCGAACTGAAGTCCTTGATGGCCTCCACGAAGCCGGCCCGGCCTTCCGCCACGAGCACATCGCAGGCGGACAAATCTTCGGGAATCTCGGCGGCCTGGAGCAGGCCGTGGCTGATGGGGAAGAGCGCGCCGGAACCCGCCTGCGGGGGATCAAAATCACTGGGGACGATGACGTGCCGCGACAGATCGCGTTCGTGGGCCATGCGGCGCAATTCCACGAACGTAAGCACGGCATCAATCTCCGTGGGGAAATCGCGGGCGGCTTCCCCCTTTTTCGCAATGCAGGGGCCGATGAAAACGATTTTCGTCTCGGGGCCGTGGAGGCGCTTGAGGGCGCGTGCCGCGGCCACCATGGGGGACACAATCGGGGCGAGGGCGGGCGTGAGTTCGGGGAAATAGCGCTCGACGTAGGCGACGATGGCCGGGCAGGTGGTCGCGATGTAATGCTTGTCTTTATTCTCTTCGAGCAGGCGGCGGTATTCGCGGGCGACGAGGTCCGCGCCGAAGCCCACTTCGACAACATGTTCGAATCCGAGGGCGCGCACAATCCCGGTGAGGGTGCGGTAGTCCCAGTCGGAGAATTCGGCGGGGAAACTGGGGGCGATGATGGCGGCGGCGTTTGGCGACTCCTGGAGCAGGCGGGCCACTTCCGCGGTCGAGTCCATGACCTGTTTGGCGCGCTGTCCGCAGACTTGAACGCAATTCCCGCAGCCGATGCAGCGCTCGCTCATCACTTCGGCCTGGCCGGTGGCAATGCGGATCGCCTTCGCGGGGCATTCGCGCACGCAGGTGTAGCACACGCGGCACCGTTCTTTGATGGTGGTCACCAGCGGTATTTTTGCAGACTCGCTCATTCCGGCCCAGTGTGGTTGAGTGGCACGGCCCGCCGCGTATCCGCGCGCGCCGGCCATGCCACTCAATTGCTCACAATGTGTTTAATTTTACAACATCACTTCGCGCTTGGCGTAGTGGGTATGCAGCAGGTGATGGCTCTTTTCGCCGAGCGGTTTTTCCAGGTATTCCTTGTACAACCGCTGCACGTATTCGTTCGAGTGCGAGGTGCGCTTGGGGCCTTCGGCGTCCAGCTTGTACAGGCCTTTCATGCGCTCGCGAATGGCCGTCTTGTCCGTCTCCAGCGGCTGGCCGCCGCCCGCAATGCAGCCGCCGGGGCAGGTCATGACCTCGATGAAGTGGAGGTCTTTGCGGCCCGCGCGGATTTCATCGAGCAGCTTGGCCGCGTTGCCGAGGCCGCTGACGACCGCGACGCCGACGTCCAGCCCGTCAATGTTGACGCGCGCTTCCTTGCGCCCTTCAAGACCCCGCACGGCCTCGACGTTGAGGTCGCCGAGTTCTTTTCCGGTGATGAGGAAGTAGGCCGAACGAATCGCCGCTTCCATCACGCCGCCCGACGCGCCGAAGATTTTCCCGGCGGTGGTGCGTTCCCCGAAGGGGGTGTCGGCGGTTTCGGGCTGGAAGTTCTTCAGGTCCATCCCGCGCATGCGGAAAATCTGGGCCAGTTCGCGCGTGGTGAGCACGGCGTCAATGTCCGGCACGTCATTATTCATCATTTCGGGGCGCGCCGCCTCGAATTTCTTCGCGGTGCACGGCATGATGGACACACTGTAGATCTGCTTGGGGTCCAGGTTCATGCGTTCCGCGAAGAAGCTCTTGATGATGGCGCCCATCATTTGCTGCGGGCTCTTGCAGGTGGACACGTTGCCGATGAAGTCGGGGTAGAACTCCTCGACGAACTTGATCCAGCCGGGAGAGCAACTGGTCAGCATGGGGAGCTGGCCGTTGTTGCTGACGCGGTGCACCAGCTCGGAGCCTTCTTCCATGATGGTCAGGTCGGCGGTGAAGGACGTGTCGAAGACGTATTTGAACCCCAGGGCGCGGAGCGCGGCGACCATGATGCCGTCCACGTCGGTGCCCGCGGGGATGCCGAATTCCTCGCCCAGCGTAACCGAAATGGCGGGGGCGTGGCTCACCACGGGGACCAGGTTGGGATTGGCCAGCGCGGAAAGCACTTCCTTGATGTAGGTGCGTTCGCGCAAGGCGCCGGTCGGACAGGCCAGGATGCACTGTCCGCAATTGATGCAACTGGAGATGTTCAGCCCTTCATCGAAGGCGGTGCCGATATGGGTGCGGCTGCCGCGCCCGATGAAATCAATGGCGGACACTTTTTGAACTTCTTCGCATACGCGGACGCATTTTCCGCACAGGATGCACTTGTTGGGGTCGCGCAGGATGGAGGGACTCGAGAGGTCTTCCTTCCACGTGCTCCGGGCGCCGGCGTAGCGTTGATCGCGGATGCCGAGATTGGCCGCCAGCGACTGGAGGTCGCATTGGCCGTTGCGCACGCAGTAGAGGCAGTCGTCGGGATGGTCCGCGAGCAGCAATTCCACAATGGTTTTCCGGGCGCGGACCGCGCGCGCGGAATGGGTGTGGATTTTCATGTTGTTGGCCACCGGGTACGAGCAGCTCGGGACGAGGCTGGGCATGCCCTCGACCTCGACCACGCAGATGCGGCAGGCGCCGGTGGGCGCGAGACCTTCCAGATAGCACAGTGTCGGCACTTCCACTCCCGCGCGGCGCACGGCTTCGAGAATCGTCTCGCCCTCTTTCGCTTCAAAGGGTTTTCCGTTAATTTCAATGTTCATCATGACGATGTTCTCCTCAACCTTAGGACACGGGTTGTGCGGCGGCATCCGCCGTATTCGTTTCTTCGGCCATTTCCACGAGCTGGACCGCGCCGGACTTGCAGACGTCCACGCACGAACCGCAGCCTATGCACTTCTCGGCAATAATATAGTGCGCTTTCTTCAGTTCGCCCACAATGGCCCCGGCCGGGCACCGTTTCAGGCACAGGCCGCAGCCCTTGCAGAATTCCTGGTTGATCTCGAAGGTGCGCAGTTCCTGGCACACGCCCGCCGGGCAGCGCCGTTCGTAGATATGCGCTTCGTATTCATCCCGGAACCAGCGCAGGGTGCTGAGCACGGGGTTCGGCGCGGTCTGGCCCAGCCCGCACAGGCTGGTGTCTTTGATGACCGTGGCCAGGCGTTCGAGATACACCATGCCGCGGAAGCGCTCGAGGGCGTCGTTGCCGCTCTCATTGCGGCGGCCGCGGGTGGCGCGCTGCAATATTTCCAGCATGCGGCGCGTGCCTTCCCGGCACGGGATGCATTTGCCGCAGCTTTCCCGCTGGATGAAGTCCATGAAGAACTTGGCCACGTCCACCATGCAGTTGTCTTCGTCCATGACCACCATGCCGCCGGAACCCATGATCGCGCCGACCGTCTTCAGCGATTCATAATCCACCTCGATGTCAACATGCTGCAAGGGGATGCAGCCGCCGGACGGGCCGCCCATCTGAACGGCCTTGAATGCCTTGCCGTTCGGGATGCCGCCGCCGATGTCGTAGATGATGGTGCTGATGGGCATGCCCATGGCCACCTCGACCAGGCCCGTGCGGTTCACTTTCCCGGAGAGCGCGAACACCTTGGTGCCCTTGCTGCCCTTGGTGCCGAGCGCCGCATACTTCTCCGCGCCCGCCAGCATGATCGGCGGCACATTCGCCAGGGTTTCCACATTGTTGATGATGGTGGGCTTGCCGAACAGGCCCTTGACCGCGGGGAACGGCGGACGGGGCCGAGGCATTCCGCGCCGGCCTTCGATACTGTGGATCAGGGCCGTTTCTTCCCCGCACACAAACGCGCCGGCGCCCATCTTGATGATGATCTTGAGGCTGAAGCCGGAACCCAGGATGTTGTCGCCCAGCAGGCCGTATTTGGTGGCCTCGGCGATGGCGATCTTGAGGCGTTCAATCGCCAGCGGGTATTCCGCGCGGATGTACACATACGCCTTCGACGCGCCAATGGCGTACGCCGCAATCACCATGCCTTCGAGCAGCCGGTAAGGCACGCTCTCAATGACCGCGCGGTCCATGAACGCGCCGGGATCGCCTTCGTCCGCATTGCAGATCAGGTATTTCTGATCGTTCTGCTGCGCGCGGGCGAATTTCCACTTCTTGCCCGTCGGGAACCCGCCGCCCCCACGGCCCCGGAGCCCGCTTTTCTCCATTTCATCGCAGACCCCGTCCGGATTCATCTTGAGCACGTTCGCCATGGCCTTGTAGCCGTCAAAGGCCAGATATTCCGCCAGGCTCAACGGGTCCGTGATGCCGCACTGCGCCAGCACCCAGCGGGTTTGCTTCGCCAGGAAGGGGTGCTCATCCATGCAGGGCACGTCCGGCCACATCTGCAATTTTTCCGAGCGGAACTGCCCCAGGACCATGTCCTTCGGCAGGTCGCCGGCCAGCACGCCGTCCAGCGTCTTCGCCACCTTGTCGCCGCTGACATGCTGGAACGAAACGCGGGCCTTGCCCGGCAACTGCACGTCCATCAGCGGTTCCGCGGAGCACATGCCGATGCAGCCCACTTCCACCACGTCCGCATCGAACGATTTTTCTTCCAGGTATTTCTTGATGGCCGCGATGGTTTTCTTCGCGCCCGCGCCCAGGCCGCACGTGCCCGCGCCGATGAAGATGACGGGCTTTGCCACGTCTTCGCGCCGCAACGCCGCCTGTTTTTCCGCTAAAGACGCATCCGCGGCCCCGGTCAGCGCGGCCACAAATTCCCCGCACACGTCCTTCGCGCCGCATCCACACGCACATCCCGCCGTCGTTTTTGTAGTACTCATTTTACACCTGCCTCTTTTCGGATGTCCCGGATAATCTTTTCCACTTTGGAGGGACTCATCCCCGCAAAGAACTCGCCATTCACCGTAATCACCGGC
>CAYXPO010000279.1:0-6606 GCA_964466925.1 uncultured Nitrospirales bacterium | reverse complement strand
ATAGGGGTCTATATTGGGGACGGAGGTGGTGGCGACGGCGCGGCGGCTATAGGGGGTTTGCGCCAGTTTTTCCAGCGCGATGGCGATTTGGTCCACGGTGGAACCGTCCACGTCCGGATGATTAAACAACCGTTGATGATAAGTATAGGGCCATTCTTTGGCTTCGAGTTCACCGTGAACGGCTTCCTTCAGTTGCTCCATGGGCACCACCATATGATCCTTGATGCCCATGATTTCCGCAATGTAGGTTCCGATTTCACAAAAGGAAATCGGGGGGAACCGGGGTTGGGCGAAGGGATCTTTAATCTCGATCAGCACGCGCGCGTCGCGGCTGGGGGGGTCTATATAGCGGCCCTGGGGGTCTTTGCGATCATATTCCGTGCGAATGGCAAGGCCCTGCTCCCATACCGCCTTCATGGCGCGGAAATGCGCCCGGGGGATGGAGTCGGCCACGATGTGCAACGAGGGGATGCGCCCCTCGCGGGTTGTTTCATTCAACATGCTAAGACCTCCTTCTTGGGTGTTGCTTCCGTATCGAGTATGGTACCCTGAGTGCGTTGGTGAAACGCAACCCGTGTTCAGGGGGTGCGCAGAGAGGGAATATAGGAACGCGGGGACTGCCGGGTTTGCCATTCGAGCAAGGCGGCACGGCAGTCATCCGTTACGCTGGCAAACTCGGCGCCACAGACACAGGGGTACCGGGGATTGGCGCCGGGACGGGTCCAATATACAATACCTGTTCCGGTCAAAGCAGGGAAGGGGCCTTCGTCGAATTGAATGGAAAAGCCTATGGATTGTCCCTGGATCAACCCGGAATGGGCGCAGGCAAAGGCCATGCCCCCTCGGCCAATATCAAGGAGTGTGCATTGCTGGGCGTTCAGCAGGCTGGGAAAGTGCAGCGCGATGGTCTGAAGCGACGGATTTTCCGGCGGGACACTCCATCGGACTTCCGGGGAGATCAGGAGTCGTTTCGCCACGCTGGTCAAGGCCGCCAGGCGGAAGGGTTTGGTAAAGAGGGCTTCCGCGCCCAAGGCAAAAGCCTCTTCCAGGGCAAGGTCCGCATAGGCGGAAATGAGCACCACGGCGGGTTTCCAGACATTGCGCGCCTTGACCCAATCCAGCAATTCCAAGCCGTCACAATCCGGCATGCGCACATCGCTGACCAGCAGGGAGATGGACTCCTTCTCCAGGATGCGCATGGCCTCCTGCCCGTTCAGGGCGGAAAATACCCGGTGGCCTTTGGCGGAAAACTCGAAGGCGAGCATTTCGCACAGATCGGCTTCATCATCAACGACCAATACATCCACAGATTCAATCGTGTTCATGGTGTTCCCCAGTGGTCTCCCGTGGCGGTTGTTTCTTGGGCAGGGCCAGAACAAACCGCGTGTTCGCGGACGTCGTGTCCAGATACAATTCCCCATGATGGCTTTCCACAATGGCTTTGGCAATACTCAACCCCAAGCCGGTTCCCTTCCCGACTTCCTTGGAGGTGAAAAACGGTTCAAAGATGCGTTCTCTCAATCCTTCGCGAATGCCCGGTCCGCTGTCGGTGATGCCGAGGGTCACCCTGCCGCCGTCCTCCCGGCAGTCCACGCGCACCCAGCGCTCCGGCAGGTTTTCCACCGCATCCAAGGCATTGGAAAAAAGATTCATCAGCACTTGCGCGATTAACACGGGCCGGCACTCGATTTTAAGATTCGCATCAATGCCGCTTTGGTGCAATGCGGTGGCCTGGGTTTTGAAGCGGGATTGGCACAGTTCGATTACTTCCAGGACAAGTTCATTGACGGATTTAAGGGTGAAGGGGTCCTTTGACCCGTCTTGGGAGAGGGTGCGCAGCCCGCGGACAATGCGTTCGATTCGGGAGACGTTGCGCCGGATTTTCTCAATGGTGGCTTGGATAAGGGCCAAATCCGGGGCGGGCGCCTTGGAAAGCAATTCCACCTGTTCCGCCCCGAGCGAGATAATGGCAAGGGGGTTGTTGATTTCGTGGGCCACCCCGCTGGCAAGGATGCCCAGGGAAGCCAACCGGGAGGCGGCCGCCATCTTCAGGCGTTGTTCCGCGATGATGTGTTCGGCTTCCTTTTGCTCGGTGATGTCCCTGGCCGTGGCCTCAATGCCCCCGATGGACCCATCCGCCTGTAACCAGGGATAGGCGAGGTGGGATATCCAGCGCCATGCGCCGCTGGCGTTCCGGTAGCGGACATTGCACAAGCGCGTCCCCCCCGTGTTCATGACGGCTTCGCAGTTTTCCCAAAAGAGCGCGAGGTCCTCCGGATGAATCCGGGTTTTTACAATGTCCGTTGTTTTCCCGATAATATCGGCTTCCCGGAGGCCAATGGCGTTCTGAAAGGCCTGATTCACGAAGATATAACGCCATTGCGTATCCACGCGCGCGATGGCTTCGGGGGAATTTTCCACCAAGAGGCGGTACCGCTCTTCGCTGACGCGCAAGGCCTCTTCCATGGTCTTGCGCTCGGTAATGTCGAAGGCCGTGCCGAGCGAAGCCCGACGGCCCTCGTATTCGATGGTGACGGTGGTGAAATCCAGCCAAAGCTGCCGCCCGGTTTAATGGATAATGCGCACCTCATAGCGTTGAGGCGCTTCTTGCCCGCGCATGCGGGCCAATCCGCGTTCTTTCACCAGTGCGCGGTCCTCGGGATGCATGAAGTCAAGGAAACTCATGGTCAACAATTCACGCTGCGTATACCCGGTGATGATTTCGGCGGCATGATTCACGTACAAGGTGTGCAAGTCCTGATAAATGACCATGGCGGCGTTGGTGCTTTCCGCCCAGGCGCGGAATCTGGCTTCACTGGATTGGAGGGCCTCCTCCATCTGTTTGCGCGCGGTAATGTCGAGTTGCGCCCCCATCATGCGCACGGGCCGGCAATGCTCATCCCATTCCACGACACGTCCAAGGGTCCAGACCCAGTTCCACCCACCTTTTGGGGTGTGCATCCGGAACTCCGCTTGATAGAGGGGGATTTCCCCCATTTGATGCGCCTGGGCTTTTTTGATGGCGGCGGATCGATCCTGCGGATGGATGAAGTCCAGGTATTCCTCCATTTTCGTGTGGGTTCGTTCGGGGGGAAATCCCAGCATTTCCGAGATTTTCTGGTTGTGTTCGATGATACCGGAAGGGATGTGCCAATCCCACAGGCCGAGGCTTGCCGCCTCAAGCGCCAAATCGAGGCGTTCCTGCGTTTGGCGCAAGGCCTTTTCAGCATTCATGCGCCCTGTGACATCCCGGAGAATGGCCACGGTTCCGAAGATTTTCCCGGCTGCGGTCCGCAACGGCGTGGTCACTTGCTCAAGGTAATGAATCTCGCCTGATGCGCTTTTAGACCGGAAATCCACCGGGCCGATGCGTTCACCGGTTTTGGACAGGTTCAAGAGCAGACCCCAGCGTTCCTGGTCGCCGGGCAGAATCCCGGAGGCCCAAGCGTTCTCCTCGGCGATCAGGCGTTCATTGGGGAGGCCCGTAATCTGTTCCGTGGCTGGATTCGCATGGAGCAGTTTCCCTTCCAGGCTGAATACCAGTATGGCATCCCCGGCGTTTTCCTCGATCAAACGGAATCGCTGTTCGGATTCGGAAAGACGTTGATGAAGCTGTTGCATCATCAGCAAGCGCGCGATTTTCTCGACGGCGAGTTCCATGACGTGCTTGGTCACATCGGTGAAGTACCGGGGGGTGGAGGCGCTGACATTCACCACGCCCAAGGTTGTTTGCGCGGCCAGGATGGGATAGCAGAGGAGGGTGCGAATGGGGGCCGCGCTCTCCGGCAGAGGGAGAAATTCCGGATGGTCGAGAACATCATCGGCCATAACGGCGGCCCGGGTTTGTGCGACATGCCCCGCCAAGCCCTCTCCCCGGCGAAACCGGGCGCCGCGGGGATTCCCGAAGGCCTTTTCCTCATAAAAGCTGGCGGCGCCGACAATCTCCAAACAGGCATCCTCTTCATTGAAGAGCATCAGGGAGCAATTGTCCGCATGCAGAACGGAGGCCATCGCTTTCGCAATTTCCTGACACAATGAATGCGCGTCGTGGCCGAGCGGGTCCAACTCGTCAAGACGTTTGAGCAGCGACAGTTCTATGACGAGCTGTTCATGCCGCGCGGTCAAGTCACGCAGCGCGCGCTCATAGGCCGAAGCCCCTGATTTATTCACCTTGTTCTGTTTCATGGAACCCCCATCCTGCATGATTCCATTCACCGGCCGCTCATGATATCCAGAAAATGCCGCGCCTCGGCATGGTATTCCTGAACCTGATCCACCAGACTAAACACACGGTCCATATCAAGGGAAAGCCGCGCCAGCATTTCGCCCCGCAAATCCACCGGGGCGCAATCCCCGGCATCCCCAAACCGGGCGTGACGGGCAATGTCGCTGGCGAGGGCCACAATGGCCGCCTCCCGCCAATACACGCCCATGTATTCGCCGGCTTCGTGTTGATGCCCCAGCGATTCCGCGATAACCAGCGGCAACGACCATTTCTGCGCCAGCCAGTAGGCGATTTCACAATGGGTGACCAGCAGCGTGTCTTGTTCTATTTCGCACACCCTCCGCTGACGGGTCCGGGCCGCGTCGAGCACATCCCGGTAGGCGTCTTTCAAGGCCAGGGCGAGGAAATACTTGCCCATGTCGTGCAAAAGCCCGGCGGTAAAGCAGGTGCCGGCGGGTTGCGTGGCGGGGATTTCCTTGGCGAGCAATTGGGCGGCTTTGGCCGCGCCAAGGGAATGAAGCCAGAAGTCTTCCGGGTCCAAGGCCAAGGGTTGTTGCTGGGACAGGGTGTCAAACACCGAGGTGGCCAGGGCGAGCATGCGCACCACGACCACGGCGCGGCGGATGGTATCAATTTTGTAGCGCAGGCCGTAAAAGGCGGAATTCGCCAACCGCAGGATGCGCGCGGAAATCGCGATATCCCGTTCAAGAATGACCGTGATGTCGTCCGCTGAGGCGTTTTCATTTTCCACCGCGGCCAAAAGCTGCTGCATCACCACCGGCAAAGTCGGCAGGTTTTCAACTTCCATCAGTTTTCTGGCCAGGTCCCGATCCAGCATCCCCATACTCTCCACGCCATGGTATCCCGTTGCGTTCCAGTCCAATTCCGTCCGCTAGTATGAAGCGGAATGGGGGCAAAATCCAAATTTCCGCCCCGGGACTTCCCAAGAGAACACCTGCACGCGGCCCCAGGGGTTGTGGGTGTTGTTTTTAGGCGGGGTTGCCAGTATCATACGGGCACCTATTGCGGAGGAGCGACCCGATGACAGACCGTGAACGCGCCATGGCCGTGTTGAAGTATGAAAGATATGACCGCCTGCCGGTGGTCCATTTCGGTTTTTGGAAAGAGACCCTGGCCAAATGGGCGGAGGAGGGGCATCTGACCCGGGAAGAAGCGGAAGACTGGGCGGATGGCAATACGCTGGACGCGGTGGTCAGCCGGAAGCTGGGTTTTGATTTCAACTGGTATTCCACGGTCCAGCCCGCCACTCATCTCTTCCCTCCCTTCGAGAAGGAAGTGATTGAGGAGCTGCCGGATGGTTCGAAGAAGGTGCTGAATGAGGACGGCGTGATTGTGTTGGAAAAACCGGGCGCCATCTCCATTCCCGCGGAAATCGAGCACAAGCTCAAGACACGCCAGGATTGGGAGGAACACTATCTTCCCCGGCTTCGGTTTTCGGAAGGCCGCATTGCCCAGGCCATGGTCCGGGCCAATGACAAGATGATCCGCTTTGACGCGGGCGGCAAGGAGTTCCTGCAACAAGGAGAACGGGATTACGCCCTGGGCCTGCACTGCGGCAGCCTCTTTGGATGCGCGCGCAATGTTTTGGGTGTGGTGGGGGCCAGTTATCTCTTTGCGGATGATCCGGACCTTTTTGACGAGATTATCACCACCTACGGGGAGGTGTGCTTCCGCTGTGTGGAGGCAATGTTGGAAAGCGGGGCCAAGTTTGATTTTGCCCATTTTTGGGAGGACATCTGCTTCAAGAACGGGCCGCTGATTATTCCGTCCGTATTCGATGAAAAGGTGGGGCCGCATTACAAACGCATCACTGATCTATGCCGAAGCCATGGCATCACCATCTGTTCCCTGGATTGCGACGGATGCATTGACGCGCTGATCCCCACCTGGTTTAACAACGGTGTGAACACCATGTTCCCCATCGAAGTGGGCACCTGGAACGCCAGCATCGCTCCGTGGCGGGAGAAATACGGGAAGGAACTGCGGGGCGTGGGCGGCATGAACAAAGTGGTGTTCACGCGGGACCGGGCGGCGATTGACGCGGAAATCGAACGGCTGAAGCCGCTGGTGGACTTGGGCGGATTCATCCCCTGCCCCGATCACCGGATTGCCCCCGATGGGCTTTGGGACAATGTCTGTTATTACACCGAGCGGATGCGGGCGGTTTTCGGGTGACATTCAGGCTGAACGTGCCAAGCCGCCGGGCGGCGGGGAGAATGAAACCGGAAGGATGGGGAAACAAGTCCGATGCGGAACCCGGTTGGAGGAAAACCTTCCGGCAGGCATGGTATAGTGGAATTGTTCAGAATGGCGTGTCCTGCATCCCATCAGGGAACTCCAAACCATTTCCATGGATAGTC
>CAYXPO010000278.1:621-6607 GCA_964466925.1 uncultured Nitrospirales bacterium | reverse complement strand
AGGCCGCTGGCCAACAGCGCCGCCAGCGCCAGATAGGGATTGATGTCCGCGCCGGGCACCCGGCATTCGATGCGCGCGGATTTGGCGCTGTTCAGGATTACCCGGCAGCACACCGTGCGGTTGTCCAGGCCCCACGTAACCGTTGTTGGCGCCCAATAGCCCTCCACCAGCCGCTTGTAACTGTTCACGTTGGGCGCGTACATCGGCAGCAGGTCCGGCAGGCAATGCAATTGCCCCGCCAGGAAATGACGCAGCACGGGCGTCATTTCTTTGGGACGCTTGGGATTGAAAAAGCAGGGTTGACCGGTCTTGGCATGGAGCAGGCTATGGTGGATATGCCCGCCGCATCCGGGCAACGAATCATTCCACCGCGCCATGAAACTCGCGACCATGCCGTGTGCGTACGCAATCTGCTTCACCCCCGACTTGAACAAAATGGCCCGGTCCGCCGCCTCCAGGCTTTCGGCGGGGCAGATGGCCGCTTCATAGGTGCCGGGCCCGGTTTCCGTGTGCAGGCCTTCGAGCGGAATGCCAAACGCTTCTAACTGCTCCATGAGCGCCCGGAAAAAAGGATGATTCAGTCCCGACCGCAGAATGGAGTATCCGAACATTCCCGGTGTAATAGGGGTTGGATTCTGGTGGTTCTTTTCCGCCAGCGACCGGGGCGTTTCCTCGAAATTGAACCACTCATATTCAAATCCGGCCCGGGCGATGTACCCCGCGTCCCGCAACTGGTCCGTCACCCGCTTCAGCACCTGCCGGGGAGATATGGCGAGCGGCCTGCCTGTTGCATCCTCGAAATCACAGAGGAAGAAATCCGCCCCGCTTTCCCAGGGAATGTTGCGGTGCGTGGCGAGATCAATGCGCGCCACCGCGTCGGGATAGCCGGAGTGCCAGCCGGTATACGTCAGGTTGTCGAGGCAGACGTCGTTGCAGTCCCAGCCGAACACGACGTCACAGAATCCAAATCCGTCCTTCGCCGCCGGCAAGAATTTGTCGCGATGGATGAATTTCCCGCGCAGAATGCCGTCCATGTCGCTGACGGCGACTTTCACGTGGGTGGCGTTGGAACGTTCTATCGCGCTTATGATGTCCGGCGAATGCTTCGGCCGCTTCATGCCCTGACCCTCTCTCTGGTTTTACACGCCCATCTTGACGGCGCCCGGGCGCCGTCCCGTTCAGCCATGCGTCGGGATGGAATTATAGTGACGGCCCGTTCTTTACGCAATTACCGCAACGCGGCATTTTCTGGAAAACGGTCCTTGCGCCAACACCCGCATTAGGGGTTCATTTGATAGGCGTCTTTCAGGGGGAGCACCTGTTCGTTCCAAATGCGATTGTAGCGTTCCGGGTCGAAGGCCGGCTTCATAATCATTTTGCGGCAGTACTCGATTTGTTCGGGGGTGGAACTGGGCTTGCCGAGGACCTGGAGGGCGAACTTCGAAAAGTCGCGCACCATGAAATCGAAAATCTGGTCCACGAGATCATCGCCAATACCATAGATGCGGGCGTTCTCGAGCACCAGTTGCCCGTACACCACAAGCGTGAAAAGTTCGCCGATGCTCAACAACAGATCAATGTCTTTCTGCTGTTCCTTGGTCGGCGGCGCGGCGAACAGCGATTCCTTGAACAGGGCGATCTGCTGCTTGAAAATATTCACGTTCGACAGGTCCCAGCGGTCATAAACCGCCGCGTAATCATGGAATTGTATCGTTCCCAACCCGCGGGTTGGGCCTTGTTGGAAGAGAAAGTCGTCATTCCGGGCTTCGTTCTGTTGCGGGACTTCCGGGAATTCTTTCGGGTTAAAGAAATAATTCGGCATGAACTTGATGATCAGCGCGATGTTGACATGCACCGTGCCTTCGAGCTTCGGCAGCGCGCGGATGTCGCGGGCGGCCATCTCGAAGTACATATCCTTCTCGAAGCCCTTGGCGGCGATCACGTCCCACATCAGGTTGATGACCTCCTCGCCCTGGGTGGTGACTTTCATCTTGACCGCGGGGTTGTACAGCAGATAGCGGCGGTCTTCCGGCGACGCCACGCGCATGTAGTCCGCCGTGCGCAGCGCGAACAGTTTCATTGCCACAAGCCGGGTATACGCATCGGTGAACAACTGCTTCACGTGCGGGAAATCGGTGACTTTCATGCCGTAGAGCGTGCGGTTGGCCGCATGCCGGATCGCCTCGTACATGGCGTGGGTGCAGATGCCAATCGAGGCCCACCCGAGGTTGTACTTGCCGATGTTGACCGTGTTCAACGCACAGTCCCACGCATATTGCCCCCGGCTGAGGATTTCGGATTCGGGAATGGGGTAGTCGTGCAGGGCGAATTCGGAAACGTAGGACTGGCTGTTCACCACGTTTTTGATGCATTCATATTTCTTGTGCCGGTAGTTGGCGTTGAAAAAGACATACTCGCCGGTATCGGAAAACTTGCCGAACACGGACACCATTTCCGCTTCGTTTCCGTTGCCGATGTAGTATTTCGAGCCGTTGGCCTTATACCCGCCTGCGCCATCGGGATCGAGGCGCATTTCGGTGGAATAGACGTCCGCGCCATGCTCCTTTTCCGACAGGCCAAAGGCGAAAATCGCGCCTTCCTCGAGGAATTTTGCCGCCCGTTTTTTCAGGGCTTCATTTTCGGACATCCAGATGGGGCCAAGGCCCAGGATCGAGACCTGCCAGGTGTACCAGTAATGAAGCCCGTAGAAACCGAGAATCTCGTTGAACTCGCAGTTGCGCCAAGTATCCCACCGGCAGTCCTTCCCGCCGTACGCGGAGGGCGTGAGCAGGGTGGCAAACAGCTTTTCCTGCTTCTGGAATTCCAGGAAATCGGAATACCACTTGAAGGTGCGGTCATCTTCTTTGATTTTATCCAGCCCTTTCCGCTCGAAGAAATCTATCGTTTTGCGCATAATCTCGCGGGAACGCTCATCGGGATAGGGGCGGTTGTGATGCGCGGGATTGAGTAGAATCATGGCGTTGCCTCGCTTGGTTGAAGTTCCTGTTGCAAACCGCGCCAAGTATAGCATGGCCCCTTGGCCTTATCGAATACCTGCCCCAAACCATGAATGTTTTTATGCGGCGTCGCCGGTTATGGGGGACAAGGCATCCCTGCCTGGCGTCTCCGCCAAGAAAGGAGTATAGAGAGGGTTGGGGGGCGGCGAATAAATTCAAAATGGACCCGCTGGACCTAAGGGACCGAATGGACAGGGTGGACAGGGTAAAGCGGCGTGATACGTGTGCCGGGTTCCATGCTTTGGTTGCGGCTATGGTACACTACGTTTTCAATGTCAGCGGGAGAATACATTATGCAAGCGAGTCTGGGATTGGTGGTTGTATTGGTGTCAGGAATTGCGCAGGCGGATGCGCGGGATCAGGCGCTTTTCCCAGCGCCGGTGAACGATGCCCCCGGATATCCCTCCGCCAATGCCGGTCTTGATCCAAAACAGGGATTCGCCACCCCGCCGCATGGCTATGGCGAAGTGCCGTTTTGGTGGTGGACCGGCGACCCGCTCGACCGGGACCGGCTCCTGTGGCAATTGGATCAGTTGCACGCCATGGGGTGTCCCGGCGTTCAGATCAATTATGCGCATGATCCCGGCATGACCACCTATGCCGTCGATCCGCCCATTTTTTCGGAGGCTTGGTGGGACACGTTTGGCTGGATGGCCGGAGAATGCCGGAAACGGAACATGGGCATCGGCTTGAGCGGATACACCATTGATTGGCCCGCGCGCGACAATCTGTTCCGCAAAATCGGGATCACCGATGGATCGCTGCGCGGCGCACACCTTGTCCTGGAGAAACGTGATGCGGACGGCGGCGCGGCTTTGGTTTGGCCGCTTCCAGAACAAACGGTATCCCTCATGGCGTACCGTTATGATGGGGACAGGCTCCAACCGGGGTCGGAGACCGATCTTCGTTCCTTCGTGAATGACAACACACTCTCCTGGACGCCGCCCCAAGGCCGCTGGGAAGCAGCGGTTGTTTTTGCCAAGACAGAACCCTATTCCGTGGACCCGATGCGCCCGGAATCAGGGCAGAAAACCATCGAGAAATTTTTTCAGCCGTTCGTGGACCATTGCCCGGGCGATGCCGCCAAAGCGCTCAATTACTTCTTCCAGGATGAACTGAATTTCGGGCTGGAAGGCTGGCTGTGGAACGACCGCTTTGCGGAAGAATTTCTCAAACGCAAGGGATATGACATTGTGCCGTTGTTGCCCGCGCTCTTCCTGGACACCGGCCCCGTCACCCCGAAAGTGCGCCTGGATTATTCCGATGTCATGGTCGCGCTTTCCGAAGAATGCTATTTCCGCCCGATCTTTGATTGGCACTGGCAACGGGGTCTTATCTATGCCTGCGATTCCGGCGGGCGCGGCCAGAACCCCCTCGAATTCGGCGACTACTTCCGCGCGGTGCGTTGGTATACGGCCCCTGGACACGACACCCCCGGCGGCCGCGCCGATTTGCGCAAGAACAAGGTGTCCAGTTCGATCGCGCATCTGTACAAGCGCCCGCGCGTCTGGCTGGAAGGCTACCACAGCCTCGGCTGGGGCGCGACGCCCGCCACCATTTTCGACTCCACCTGCAAGAATTTCCTGTATGGCGCGAACCTGTTGAATCTTCACGGGCTCTATTACACCACACATGGAAGCTTCTGGGAATGGGCGCCGCCGTGCTACCACTTCCGGATGCCGTATTGGGAACACATGCGCGGGTTCTTCAACTATTTCGAGCGCCTGAGTTATTTGCTCAGCCAAGGCGAGCACCATTGCGATGTGGCGGTGATGTATCCCGTCGCGCCCATGGAAGCGGGCATGAGCGGGGACATGGCGCGTGAACTCGCCTTCAAGACGGGGTGTGCGTTGTTTGAAATGCACGGCTTGGATTTCGATTTCATGGACTTCGAGTCGCTCGCGCGCGCGGAAATTCACGATCGCCAACTGTGCGTTTCGGGCGAGGCCTACCGGGTGCTTCTCCTTCCGGGGATGCGCGCCCTCCGCGATTCCACCTTGCGCAAGGCGGTGGCATTTTACCGCGCGGGCGGCGTGGTGCTGGCCGCGGGCGCATTGCCGGAAGCCAGCGACCGCATCGGCGGCGAGGATGCCGAACTGGACGCGATGGTGAAAGAACTGTTTGGCGTCACCGCGTCCGAATACGCCAAAGACAAACAAACGGAACCGCAAACGAACGACGCGGGCGGCGTGGGCTATGCGAACACTTCGGCGACGGCGCTGGCGGAGGTCATTAACAACGCCATTCCACGCGATTTCATTCCGGAAGGCCCGGCGCAGGTGCTGCACCGCCATATCGGCGATTACGAGGTCTTTATGGTCATGGGCGCCGCCAAAAATTCAACCTGCTTCTTCCGGGCCGCGGGCAAAGTTGAACTGTGGGATCCCTGGACCGGCGCGGCCCGCCCCATACTGACGTGCAGCGTGGCCGAGGGCGGCACGTGGGTGCGTATGCCGCTCGATGCCGCTGACGCGCAGATCATTGTTTTTTCGCCGGGTTCCGCTTCCATTACCGTGGAACAATGTGATCTTGACGAGGTTGCATCAGTGGAAGAATCCGGAGGCAAAATCGAAGTTTCGGGCTACTCCAATACGCCAGGGCGAAAAAGCGCCCGTGTGAGTGTTGATGGTAAGACTCAAACACTGTACGGAAAAGCTGAAGCCGCTGGGGCGCCTCTTGAACTGACCGGACCGTGGGAATTCGAACTGAAGCCCGTGATGGATAACCGCTGGGGCGATTTCCGCCTGCCCGTGGCCGAGGCCGTCATCGGCCCTGAGGCGCGCCGCTTCGCCTATGCCGCCGAGCGCGCGCCCGATCCGGGTTGGCAATCCCCTGCGGTGGATGACACCCAATGGTCCAAAGAAACCCATTCGTTCGGCCAGCGTTTTTGGAAACTGGGTCCTTTGCCGGCCGATGCCGATATTGCCGCGCTGGAAAAGGAACTGGCGCACCTGACGCACGTGGATGCC
>CAYXPO010000278.1:0-611 GCA_964466925.1 uncultured Nitrospirales bacterium | reverse complement strand
GGTGGTAGTGAACGGCAGGGAATACCAGTGGCAGCCCTATGCCTATTCCACGCGGTGGGGCGCGGAAGGAGATCCCGGCCCGCAGGGCCACCACGGCCTGAAGGAAATGGTCTCGGATGATTTCATTGTGCTGGGCAAGCCTGACTACACAGGCATTGAAATCGCGTACAAGCCGGAGCCGGAAGGCTCGCGCTATTACCTCTGGACCACCGCGCGGCCGCCCAAAGCGGGCGAAGCCAAACTCCATTGCGGGGAGATGAAACCCGCTGCGGAGTACATCAACGGAATCGCCCTGCAACCCGGCGCGGCGACCGTGCCGCTGCATGAAGGCCCCAATCCCGTTTTGCTGCGCTATGACCAGCCGGGCCGGACGCATTTCGTGCTGGAAATGGGCACGGCGGACATCCAGAAGGAGAAGACACCGCTCGCGATGACCTGGTATGACAACCCGGGCGTGGTGCCATTCGATGCGTTCCCGAAACTGCAAACTCCCGCCGGCTGGTACCGTTTCGTGTCGCCGCCCGGCCTGCACAAGATGCAGTTTGCCGCGCATGGAAACGTACAGGCATGGGCCGCGGGTGTGCCCATGACGCTCACGCCGGGCGGCCTCA
>CAYXPO010000277.1:0-6611 GCA_964466925.1 uncultured Nitrospirales bacterium | reverse complement strand
GCATGCCCGCGAATACCACATTCGTGGGCGCAGCGGCCTTCATCGTGTCATACAGCGGCCCCACGCCGCCGATTCGAAAGGGAATGTCCGGCAATTGCGCCGCGGCCGCCAGTATCGTATCCACGCCTTTTTCCTCACTGATGCGGCCCGTGAATGCCATGTAGGCGCCTCGAGCCGCCTCCGCGGCGGAGTCCGGAACGGCCACCGTGTTGTAGACAACGTCAATTCGGTTTTCAGGATATCCCTGGGCCACCAGGCGCCGTTTCAAGAAATCACTTATCGCAATAAAACAGGTGACATTGTTCTTGAACAGGCCGAAACGGCGCGTCATCATCCCGCGCATCGCATAGGCCATGCTCTCGAGGCGGCTTCCCCGGCAATTCTTGAGCATGCACCAATACTCCCGGCCGTCCAGGCACCGTTCGCAGACGTGCCCCGACCGAAAATGCACGCCTATCGGGCAAATGAGCCGGAAATTGTGACACGTCATCACCACCGGCACGCCGGCCTTGCGGCACACCGCCAATACCGAGGGCGAAAGCAACGGGAAGAGGTTGTGGATGTGCACAACATCCGGGCGCTCCGCCGCCAGTACCTGGGCCATCTCCCGTCCGGAGGAGGGCGAATAGATGCCGGTGAACACCGCCTGCAGTTTTTGGAGGAAGGTGTCTTGAATGTCCTGGCTGGTTTTTTCAAACGGGGCCGCGTCCACGCCATGCGCGTGCAACAGGCGCAGCGTTCCCTCAAACACCGCGTCCTCCCCGCCCCGGTAGCGGTAGCGGTTATGCACTTGCAGCACTTTCATATGTTGCGCTCCATGCCGCCTCACACCTTGGCAAACAGATCGCGTTCGGAGCGAAATTCCAGTTCCGCGAGAAAGCGGCGCTGGGGAAACACCCGGGGGGCCATGAGCGCGAGGGCCGTGCGCACATACCCCAGCGCCCGCCACAGCAGGCACTGGGCGTCAAGCGCCGCGGCGGCATCACCTTTGATCCTGGCCACAAGAAGTTTCGGTGCATTCACGATGAGGGCCTGGCCGATGCGCGCGAGGGTATCGGCGGCCAGCCACGCCTTTCCATGCTTGATGTCAAAACGGGCGAACTGATTCCCCCAGCGCAGCGAAACCCACCGGAAATAGGCGGGTTCCAGACGGTAGCGCGGAATCATATGCGCCACCATGGCCCGGGGGGCGGTCCAAACCTCGAAGCCCGCCGCGCGCGCGCGGTGAATCAGGTCCGCGTCCTCTCCGCTGCTGGTGAGGCGGGTGTCGAAAAATCCCACGGTCTCGAAAATTTTCCTGGCAATCAGCAGATTGCCGGTGGTGGGGAGGTCCTTCCCCGTCAGTTTTTCCGGCTGCGGCGGATAGAGATTCTCACCGAGCACGGAGCGGCAAACCGGCCCCAACCGCGCCAGAAGGTCTTCCGGCACATCGAGTTTTCGCGCACCCCCGGCAATCAGGGCGGATTTTTCCTCCGCCACCGCCATTAACTGCTTGAGCCAATCGGCCTCCGCCAATTGATCATCATCGAAAAAAACGATCCACTGCCCCCGTGCTTCCTTTACCCCGCGGTTCCGCGCCACCGCGATGCCCGCCTTGCTGTCTTCCCGGACATACCGCACCGGCAGGACGCTATTCCGGGCCAGTTCCCCGGCCACCTCCCGCGTGGAATCCGTGGAGCCGTCATCCACCACCACCACTTCCGCCTCGAAATTTCCGGGTTCCTGCCGTATGACGGTTTCGAGCGCGCGGCGCAGGCTGTCCGCGCGGTTCAAGGTGCAAATCACAACGCTCAGGGACACCGGGGTCATGCAGGCGATTCCGCGGCGGGCGGTTCCGGCGCTTTCATAAACGCCAGATACACCAAGATGATCATGGCAAAAAATGAAAGCATGCTTCGTTGAATCGGCGCGGATTCGAGAACCCCGTCCAAGGCGCAAAAGAGCAGCAGGGATGCGAAAAAGTAATAGGCGATATCGCCGGTGCGCCGGTAATAGCGCAGGGCGCGCCGGATGCCGGCTATGAACACCAGCACCAGGGTCGCCATGCCCACGGGGCCCGATTCGAGGAGGGTGTCGAAATAGGAATTATGGGCGTGCGAAATGGGCCAGCCCTGCTCTTCAATCACTTCCATGGAACGGTCATGATTCCAAAAACCCGCGTAGCCATACCCCAATACCGGCTTTTCATTATAAAATTCCCTCAGTTGTTTCCAGAGCGCGGTCCGGCCCGTCAACGTGCTGAACGATTCCCGTTCGCCGCCCCTCCGGAAGGTAACCCCTTCCGGCGCCTTCGTGAAATAGGGCGTGCCCACCAGGAAGAACAAGACCACCGCCCCGAGAAAACAGGATACGAGCGCCACTTTCCGGGGTTTATCCTGCGCAAGCCCATAGAGAAACAACAATACGGCAATAACACTGGCGACCGCGGTACGGGATTTGGTGAGATAGAGAATCCCAAACGACACAAGCAAAAGGAGCAGGAGCGTCCGCCGCCGCCGCCGGGCCTGTTTCCAAAAAGCAAAGAGGGCCAGAAACAGGATGGCGCAATTGATGCCCTGCATATTGGGGTGCAGCGTTCCCGCAAACCGGAAATAGGAACGCCAGGGGTAAAAGGTTTTTCCATAGATTTCGGCCCCAACGCCGATGACTATATAGACCAGCGGCGCCACCATCGCCAAGAGCAGAACGTGACGCGGGTTCAGGGTGCCCGCCGCGCCCGCCGCGCCCAGGATCAACAGGTAAAACAACACCAGCCGCCGCAGGGTCAGCATTTGCTCATCCGCCCAAAGAAAACTGAGCGTGCACCATCCCACAAAGAACAGGAGCAGCGTTCCGAAAGAATCCAGGGTGGCATAGTCCTTTCGCTGCCGGGTAAATAACACGACGAGGCCGAACAAGCCCAGCGCCACGCCCGCGCCTTGACGCCACGCACGGGGCTGAAACAGCGCGTTGATGTTTTCATATTCATCCAGCGAGGTGGCGGTCATCATCAGTTGAAACATTTCCGGCGCCTTGTAGTCGTGTTCGATGATAAAAAAGGCCGCCGTAAAAAAGAGCAGCAGCATCCACGGCACCCGCCCCGCGTTGTTCGCATGCCCCATCGGGGCCATGGCCAAATCCGTTGTTCCCATGGTCAGTCTCCCGTGCGTTAATCCGCCTTATAGTGTATCACGTTGCGCCTCCAAAACGCGGATTTGTTTGGCATACGCCACCCGTGTGTAGAGGCACGCCGCGATGTTCCCGGCCAGCAGGCCGCAAGCCACGCCCATGGGCCCGCCCGCATATACGAACCAGAGCCCCAGGGTCAGCATCACCGCCAGTGACAACAGCAGGCTTTTGAATGAAACATCGGGGCGTTCCACCGCATTCAAACCGAAGTTGGACGGCACCGTGAGCGCCCATACGAGCTGCCCCGCCGCCAGCATTCCAACCACCCATCCATTCCCGGCGTACTGCCGCCCATACAAGAGTACCAGAAACCAGTCGCCAAGAAGAAACATGAAAACCGCGAATGCCGCCATGGTGACCAGGAAGAAGGTGTTCGCCCGCGAAACAATCCGGCGCAATTCCGCCGGCCCGCCGTGCGCATAGGCGTGGGCGGTTCTGGGCCCCAGAAAGTTGCCCAAGCCAATAATGAAAGGGTTGGCAAAAAAAACCACGCCGGTGCAGGCCCCGAAAATGCCATTGGCGGCGGTGCCGTGAAAGGCGGCCAGCAGCCAGGGGTAGAGTTGGTTCGCGGCAATAAAGGCCAGATTATAGGCAAAAAACCATTTGGAAAACCCCCAATTCATCTTGAAATGCGGCAGGGCTTCGCTCAGCTTGGGGCGGATGTGCCCGCGCATGCTCCACAGCCAAAGCAGGCCCGCCGCCGCGCAGACCGCACCGATGACCCCATACGCGTACCGGGAAGAAATCCTCCCCATTGCCGCCAGGACCAGCAGGCCGCCCACCTGGAAAACAAACACGGCGGAATCCAGAATCAACACGGCCTTGGTCCGCAATCCGGCAAAACACACCTGGCGGGCATAATCCTTGAGCAGGATGAAGCCTATAAGGACGGCAAGCACCCCTATCACGGGGGCGAGGCCTTCCGGCTTTCCCGTTCGGGCGAAAACGGCGAACAAGCCCGCCAATACCACGATGGTGATTCCGGCAAACACCCATTGGTGAATCAGGGTGCTCCCGGTATAGCGGGCGCGGGCCTCCTCTTCCATGCGGGGGGAGAACACCGTGTACGCGGCGGTAATGAGTGAAATTTGGGTGTTGGTGGCGATGATGACCATGCTGAAGGCCAGGATGTACAGGCCGAACTCGTCTTTCAGGCAGGTCCGGCCCACTATGATGCTCGAGAGGAAATTCGCCGCGCTGACAATCCCCTGATCGAGAACGGTCAGGGCCGCCTTGCCCGTGACGGCGGCATACACCTTGCCCAGCATCGAGCGGGGTGTGCTCAAGCGCCCTCCGTGTTTCCAGACGCCGGGGCCGGACGCTCCGGAAGTTCACATTCTATGGGTATGATTCCCGTCTGATAGGCATCCTCCTCGGGCGTCTTCCGGAACTTCACCACCCGGGCCGGATTCCCCACCACCACCGCCCAGCTTGGCACGTTTTTATGCACCACGGCCCCGGCGCCGACAATCGCGCCCCGCCCGATCGTTACACCGGGCAAAATAATGGAATTGGCGAAAAGGACCGTGTCGTCGCCAAGGTGGACCGGTTTGTCCGGACGCTTCCCCTGAATCTGCATCGGCATGTCCGTGCGCCCCAACTCCCGGCTGTACGCGGTGACGAACACATTAAATGAGGTGGAGAAATAATCGCCAATATAAATCTCGCCGATGAGTTTCACATTTTCCCCAAACCCGGAATGATTCCCGATATGAATCTTGTTGCCCAGCCCGAAATCCACCATCCGGTCCACAAACAAGGGCCATCCGCATTCCGCGAACAGATACCGGCAGGGAATCGCGCGCAACGCATTCCAAAATTTGCCGCCCACCCACGTGTTGCGCGGCAAATACCGCGAGAAAAAATAATAGAAGCAGTAGCAGAACACACGAATGAGTTTTCGCTTCATATCAACGTTCCACGTTACCGTTGTTCCCTGCTATGCGCCATAGAATCCGGCCAGTTTTTTCAACCGGCGCTTCCAGGGCCGCAAATACCGTTTCAAATAGCCCTTCAGCGTCTCCTGCGCGCCAATCGCGTCCAGTACGTTGCCTTCGCCTCCTCCGCCCTGTTTGCGCGCCCAGCCCCATTGCCCGGTGATTCGAAAATCGCCATAACCCGGATGCTGTTTCACCAGCACTTCATACACCTTCAAAATGTGGGGTTGTTCGCGTTCCGCAACACTCAGTTTCGCCGCCCACTCTTCCTGTGCGAACTCGCTCGAACCAATCGTCCAGAACAAATCATCAAACAACAGCCAGCCGCCCGGCTTGAGCAGCTTGTCGGCGAGAAAGAAGGCGCAGGCGTCCGGCTCGAACAGATGCGCGCCGTCCACGAAACAAAAATCGAGACAGGGCGTGCACACGCCGTCTTCGCTGTGTTCCTCGATCATGCGGAGCAGGGCCCAGGTGTAGGAATTCGGTTCGTAAACCGGGGTCACGATGGATTCAAGGCCCGCCCGTTTCAACAGGGTTTCGACGTTGGGTTCGCGGTCCTTGGCGGAGGTCCGGTCAATGGACATGAGCCGCCCGCCGGTTTCCTGCAACGCGGCGCCAATATAGCAGCTTCCCACGCCATGGCCGATCCCCAATTCGAGGCATTCCCGGACGCCGCTGGCGCGGACAAAATCATAGATCATCTTCCCCTGTTCTTCCGACATGAACGGAACCCCCTTAATCAAGTCCCGGACCTGTTCAAATTCCATGCTCGCTTGTTCCTTATCCTGCCTGCCGTTTATGCGCTGGGAATCCTGTGTTTGCTTCTCCATCGCGGCCTTGCTTCAAAACTATAATTGCCCCGCGCGTTGGAACGCGAAGCAATTCGTTTCGTACGGAGTTCACACGCGCGCGGCCGCGTCTCGATTACAGGCGGCTGTAAATGAAGTAGGGAATGTAGTCGCGGCGCTTGTTAAACAAGACGCCCAACACCTTGCCTTTGTGGATGGAAATCTGTTCTATCCAGCGCTTGGCCACCTGCCAGCGCGTGCCGCCCGCGTTAATCACCAACACCATGCCATCGGTCAACGGGGCCAGCATGACCGCGTCCGAGGAACGGTCCAGGGCCGGCGCGGCGATGAGGATCATGTCAAAACGCTGGCGCAACGCGTCGAACACATTGGCCAAGAGCGGCGAGGAGAGGATGGAGGTGAGGGTGCCGCCGCCGCCCGTCATCTGGCTCACAAACAAAGAACTGCCCGCCACGGGTTGGAGGGACTCTTCCCGGAGCGCCCCGTCCTGCGCCATGGCTTCCCAGCCATCCGCGCCGGCCGCCCCCAGTTGCCGCAAGCTGGGCGAAGATTCCGCGGCTATCAGCAATACCCGCCGGTTTAGGCGCGATGCGGCAAGTTTGGCCGTTTCACAGAGCAGCTTCGCGCTGTCGTCCCCTTGCTGGCCGCCCGCAAAGGCGATCACCGCGCACCGCCGTTCTTCCATCAAGGTTTCCAA
>CAYXPO010000276.1:0-6615 GCA_964466925.1 uncultured Nitrospirales bacterium | reverse complement strand
ATAACGCCCATGGCCCCATTTTTGAACACCAGCATCGCCGTGGAGAGGTCTTCCACCTCCAATCCCGGATGGCCGATGCAGGCCGTTTGCGCGGTCACCCGCGCCACGGGCCCCATGAAATACAGCAGCAAATCAATCGAATGAATTCCCTGGTTCATCAGCGCCCCGCCGCCATCGAACTTCTTGGTGCCCCGCCACTTCACATTCGCATAGTATTCCTGCGTGCGGTACCATTTAATGTAGGCGTCGCCCAGCACCAATTTCCCGAAACGCCCCTGCTGAATCGCCTTGAGAATATGCTGCGTCCCTTCCGCGAACCGGCTCTGAAACACACACCCCAGCAGTACCTTCGCCTTGTCCGCCGCACGAATGATCCGGTCAATGCGTTCCGTGTTAATCTCCAAGGGTTTTTCCGAAAGGATGTGCTTTCCCGCCGCCGCGCACGCCTCCGCGATATCCACCCGCAGGCCGCTGGGCACGCAGATTGACACCGCCTGAATGTCTTTTCGCCGCAACATGGCCCGGTAATCGGTATACGCCTCCGCGCCGTATTGCCCCGCCAGCAATTGCGCGCGCGCTTCATCTATGTCGGACACCGCCACCAGTTTCGCGCTTCGGATTTGGCTGATCGCCGCCGCATGCACCGGACCAATGTTTCCACAGCCAATAATGGCCAACCCAACTTTCGCCATAGGTACTTCCTCCTTCCGTAAACTCCGCATATTATACATGCGCCCCCGCGCGTATGCACGGTCCGTCCTAATGCGCCAGATGATCCTTGACCGCCGCAATCACCTCATCCAGATGATCCGTGGTCAACTCCGGCACAATCGGCAGCGCCAGCACCTCCCGGCTCGCCCGGTCCGCTTCCGGGCATTGCGCGTTTTCGCAACCATACGGCTTAAAACAGTCCTGCCGGTGCAACGGAAGCGGATAAAACACCCCGCACCCAATGCCGCGTTCCTGGAACAACTTCCGCGCCTCCTCCCGCCGGGGCAACCGGATCACATACTGGTGATACACATGATAATTCCCCGGAAGTTCCAGCGGGGGCGTCACTTCCGGCATTACGGCGAAATGTTGATTATAGTGCCGCGCATGTGCGCGCCGTTGCTCATTCCACTCCTTCAAATACCGCAATTTGACGTTCAATACTGCCGCCTGAATCGCGTGGAGATGGCTGTTCGTACCCACCATCGAATGGATATACGTGCTTCCCGCCCCATGCGCCCGCAGCAGCCGCACCTTTTCCGCTATCGCGTCATCCTTCGCCGCCACCATCCCGCCTTCTCCCGCCGCCCCCAGATTCTTCGTCGGATAAAAACTAATCGCGCCCGCATGACCCATCGAACACGCCGGACGCCCCTGATACGACGCGCCCAGGGCTTGCGCCGCATCCTCAATCACCACCAGATCATGCTTTCGCGCAATTTCCAACAGCGGCATCATATCCGCGCATTGGCCGTAGAGATGCACCGGCACAACCGCCCTGGTCCGGGGGGTAATCAATCCCTCGATCTGATCAACGTTAATATTGAACGTGACAGGATCAATATCCGCGAATACCGGGATGCCCCCCGCATTCACAATCGCACCCGCCGTCGCAAAAAACGTGAACGGGGTGGTGATCACCTCATCACCGGGAGCCAGCGACAGGGCTTTCAAGGGAAGCAACAAGGCATCCGTGCCCGACGATACGCCCATCGCATGCGGCGTTTCCGTCATCGCGGCAATCGCCTGTTCCAGGTTCTCCACCTGTGGTCCGCCACGGAACTGCTGCGAGGTCAAAACCTCCGCCACCGCCGCGTCAATCTCCGGTTTCAACCGCGCATACTGCTTCTTCAAATCCATCATGGGAACAGACACTGTGCTTTCTCCTGAAAAATCGCGCCACAGGGCGCCAAATGCCGCCGGGCAATGCAAAAACAATAATGAAAAGGAAAACCTGCCATTTCCCATGCAAATTTTCCATGCTCTCCTATTATACCCTTCTTCCCTTAACCGCGCGAAAAAGATGTCCCCTGCGGCGATGGCTTCTGCGTTGATGAATCTCTTACCCCGAAATACGCGAAACAGACGAAACAAGAAGGGATATTATAATAAGATTTTCTACCTTGAGGAAGAGCCACTGACGGCGAAGGATTATTAGTGGGTCCCATCTCCCGGTGGGACGCCTTTGTAGTAGTAGAATATAGAAAAAACTACTGCCTGGAGATAGGAGCTACTATCGGAGAAGATGGATTCTGTGTTGAGTCGAGGCTTGAGACATGAGGCTTGGGGCTTGGGTAAGAAACAAAAGGTCAACGCAGAGGCGCGAAGGGCGCGGAGATGAACGCAGAGGTCAGTGAATCCGAAATTTATTCCGATATCTTCATCGGTGTTTGTCGGTGTCTATCGGTGGTTCCTTCTCTTGCGATAAAATATACGTGTCATCCATGTAATCCCTGTTCTCGTCTTCATAAATGGCTCTTTTTTTATCCCTTCTCCGCGACATCTCCGCGTGCTTGGCGTCTCTGCGTTGAATCTTTCTACTGTGTTCCGCACTCCGCGTTCCGCGTTTCCCTTCCCCTTTCGTTTCCCACCTGTTCCGCCTTTGGTTCCGCCCACGTTTTCCCGTGTTTCCCGGACCCCGGACCCCGGACCCCTTGTTTTTCCATTTGCGCCGTGTGAGCCGCTTGCAAAGACCTGTAAACAGGAGAGTTGGAAAGCTATCCGGGGAAAATATGCCCCGCAAAAGCAATGAAAAACCGGACGGAGCGCGAAGCCCCGTCCGGATACAAGCCATTCAAACCAGTTTTTTAGAGAACCGACAGTTCGACCCGGCGATTCTTATACATGTTCGCGGGGGAATCATTGGGAACCAGCGGCTTGCTCTCGCCGAAGCCCTTGGATTCCAGACGCGCCGCGTCCACGCCGCGTTTGATCAACGATTCCTTTACCGCCGCGGCACGCCGTTCCGACAATTTCTGATTATAGGCATCCGACGCATTGGAGTCCGTGTGCCCGTCCACACTGATCCGGACATTCGGGTTGTTCTTCAACACCGTTGCCACTTCGTTCAATTCCGCGTCGAATTCCGGCTTGATCACCGCGCTGTCGTTGTCGAAATTCACATTCTGCAACACCCAGCAGCCGCGCTCATCCACTTTCGCGCCCTTGGGCGTTCCCGGGCACTGATCCTTGTCGTCATACACGCCATCGCCATCGCTGTCAATCGGACCTGGGGCCGGAGCGCCTGCCTTCGGGCCGAAGAAAATGTCCCGCACCAAGCCTTCCAGGGCCGCCGCGGAATTCAAGGTAAGGCCATCATAGGCCTTCCCGCAGCCATTCACCGTGGCCATGTCCGCCAGCAGTTTCTTGCCACAGTCGCAGTTCCCGACATGCACGGTGTAGATGCAGAGTTCGCCGCCATGGGCCGCCTTCAGTTCTTTACAGGCATCCAATACCGCCTGTGGACTGAACACTTCGCCATCCGAGAACACCAACAGGGCGCCGCGTCCGCCTTTGCCTTCCACATCCTTCTTGAGCCCTTTCAGTGCCGTGGCCAGCGGGGTATAGCCGCCCAGCCATTTCAGACCCGCCGCGCTCTTATTCATCCCTTCCCGGCAATAGGGCGCCAAGGGATTTTTCATCCAGGTGGGCGGGGGCGTGCCCGCGAAGGAATTCAATCCGGAAAGGTACTTCCCATCCGGCATCGAACCCACAAAACCCTGTACCAGCGCCTTCTCGTACTCGAACGCGCCATTCACGCCCAGCGAATCCGTGGCATCCGCCAAGATAATAAGTTGATCCCGGACAATCTGCTCATTGGCCTTGGGAACCACCGGCCCCACGGTCAAGCCCTTTGTGCTCGGAAATGTAACGCACCCTGTAAGCGCAAATATCATGAGTACGCTCAATGTCGTACCCAACACCCATGTCTTCTTCATAGCCTGTTCCTCCTTCGTTTTCACTTACCCGCAAAAAACGCCTCTGGGGCACCCCAGAAACATAAAACTATCCCCTTATTCTTTTGCGAATAGATGGATAGTATTTACCGTATTCCTGCACGTATACCATAACCACTCCATGACGTCTCTTATTCCCAGTTTTGTCAACTGTATCACCGCCCTTCGCGCGTCATCCCGCATATAACCCAACATTGACGCTGCTTAAGTATAGCATTAACTACTGGGTTTGAAAAGTGTTATTTTCCCTGCAACCGGACGGAGAACCGGTTTTCCCCGGTCTTCAGGTCATAGCGTAAAAAGAGCAGTTCGCATGGCAGGATTTTCCCCTCCAGAAGTCCCGGCGCCTCCCCTATTTGATACAGGCTAAAATCCCCCCATAAGGCGATTCCATACGGCATGGGGGAGAGGCTATGAATGGATAGCTCGATTTCCCGGCTCCAGCCATATTGTGTATTATGAATCAAGCGCACACAAGGGATGGTGGATTCCGCATAATACGCCGTGGAGTCCCACGTCCGCCCATAATTCCGAATACAGACCGGCTGCACGCGCCCGTCCACGAACATCATCTGCGCCCCTCGATCACAATAGAAGAACGTCTTCGGCCAGGGACCGGGGCTTGTATTCCAGGCGTAATCCGGGTTCGGGCGGGCGTGGGGGATGTAATCCCACAGCATATACGAGGGGGGCATGGCGTCATACGTTGTACGATAGAGGCGCGCGGCTTCCCCCAGCGTCATCATGCGGGCATGCGGCTGAATATGCTTGACAAACTCCCGGAGCAAAACCGCCGCCTCGCGGATATCCTCTTCAGTATAACAATACCATCCTTCATTCCGTTCCATCTCATGTGCTTCCTGATGCTGTAAGAGGAACACATGCCGGTTGTAGCGGGTGTTGCGCACGTAATTGTCCGCCATGCCTTTCCAATAAGCGATATCCTCCCAGGAACATAACCCGCCCCGTGCCACATCATTCGGGTCCGTACTGTATAAACACGGGTTGCCACTGTGAAAACTATTGAGCAAATCGCGGGAAGTCCATTCCATGGCCACCACGCTCCGCCCCGGCGCGGGACGAAGCCGGTCCTCCGGATGCATATAGTAGCACCCCCAAGGGCATCCCCGGTCCGTGATTTGGTCCACTTCGATCTGCTCCCAGCAGAATCCCCACAGCCCTTCCATGCCCAAGGCGCCGCACATCCGCACAATATCCGGATCGGTGTGCCCCGCCGCCACCGTCAATTCCGCCCAAGGCAACGATTTGCGGATGCCGTCCCGGACCGCCGCCAACCGGCCAATTTTTTCCTGCAATGTACCCGAAAAATCACCTTGGCCGGTCACCAGTTCCGGCTGGGCCACCGCCACGTCGTCCCCATGCGCGTTATGCCATTCGGTCAGATCGCGGGCCGCGAGCCGCGCCGATTCGGGTGACACAATCCAAGTAATTTTGACCCCGAACGGATGCAGCGTTTCCGCCAGCCGCCGCATGCCCTGAATGCAGGTCACGTCATTTGTGTGCCGGGCCGCCAGACTGGCAAAGGTGTAAATCAACTCGCCCACGCTTTGATCCTCCAGGATAAGGGGTTGTCAGGACGCATTCACAATGGCGGAGGCGGCCTGCTGGACCACTTGGGCAATCGCTCGGCTCATGGCCGCCGCCAAGGCAGGGGCCTTTTTCCCGCCTTCGAGCGGCACTTCCGCGTGCAGCGTATCGGCCCACACGCTGGTGTTGGCCGCGACATCCCGCACTTCCAAGCGAACCTCCAACTCCGCCGTCCACAGGGATTGCGTGCGGTTCTCATGAAACTTCCGCACATAGCCCGTCAACATCAAATCCGGCGGCCCCATCTCCGCCGCGTCGCCGACGTCCCGGAAACGCTTGCTTGAAACGAGCGCGTCCGCCAATGCCTGCGTGACCAGCGCGCTTGGTTTCTGCGACCATTCCTCCCCCGCGCGGTACCCCAGCAGATGGTCTTCCCCCACAAACGCCATCCGCCGGTCATAGGGTTGCGCCACCGCCAACGGACGATACCCCAGCGATTTGTTCAGGGGCGCGGCCGTTTCCACCGAGATTGAGGGATTCACCGTGAAATACCGCGTGGGCACCACGGTCCGCGGGGCAAGACATCCCGCCAGCAAGATTGCCAGCGCGGCGCTCAGGCATGCACGAGTTCGTGTCATTTGAACAGTTCCTTTATCCTGCCCTTGCCACGGAGCATGGCCGAGGGGTCTTCTTTCAATTGATTCAACAAATCCCGCAAATTGTTAAACGCCTCGCTGATTTCATCCAGCGACCGGCGCATGGTGTACTCCACATTGTCCACTTCGTGCAAGGCATTGACGCTCATCGAATCAAATTGCGTCAGCGTCGTCTCCAGTTTCTTGGACACCCCCGCGATGTTTTCCAGGACCCTGTTCAACTGGCCCTGCAATTCCGGCACCTGGACCTGGTCCACTTTCCCCTTGATGGTCCCCACCAGTTCATCCACGTTCTTCGTCAGCTTCCGAACATCCTGGACCAGCGCCTTGAAGTCATCCACGGCCGATTCCGCTTTGCCGCGCAGGCCCGCCACCGTTTTTTTCGCCTCTCCCACAAAATCATTCCCGCTCTCCATAAAGGTCTGGCCGTCATCCAGAATCCGGTTCACTTTCTCGATAATGGC
>CAYXPO010000275.1:0-6617 GCA_964466925.1 uncultured Nitrospirales bacterium | reverse complement strand
GGTTATGCGCCGGGCCAGGGCGCCCAACTGTGTGCCCACCATTCCAGCGATTACGCCCCGGCGGACTGGTTGATCGGCCTCTCGGAATTGCTTCGATTGATTCAATTCTACAATTCCGGCGGTTATCATGTTTGTGAAGGCGGTGAAGACGGTTTCTGTCCAGGACTTTGAAGTAAACACGATGGGCGGCGGCGGGGATGCTGAACCGACTCAGTCGTGTCAATCCGTATTCAACGAGTGAATGATACGGGGACCTTGCGACCATAACCACCAGATGTGTTCGATGGTGGCGGTGAGGCGCCCGTAGGTCACCACTGTGGCGGGGGCGAATGCGCTTTCCCAAGCCTCTTTTTGGGCGCCGCTGTCGCAACTGGTGAGATACACAAAGCGAAGTTTCCGGTTCACGCCCCATTTCCGGATAGCTTCCGGAAGGATGCAACCGCTTTTCAGGAGCAACCCCTCTTTCATGCCATGGGACCCAATGAACACAAACTGGCCTTCTTTCAAGGCGCGTTTAAGCGAATCCTCCGTGAGGCGCAGCGCCACCACATGGCCCGCGCCCCAGCGGTCCTCCGCGGCCAGGGAGATGCGGTAAAACCCCAGCATGAAAATCCACCGGGGAAACCGGTCAATGTCTTCATACAGTAAATAGACTTTTCCGGGGGCCGCATCCTGGCGGGTGAGCGAGGCGGCATGAAGCGTCACGGGCAGCAGCGTGAGCAGGATCAGGTACAACGCCACTCCGGTGCAGGCGGTGGCTTTTTGCAGGCGGGCCCGCCGCGTCAGGAAGGCCACGAGGGGCATTTCGCGCGGCGACCCGCGCAGGGCCAGCCCCGCCCCGAACATCCAGAACACGGCCCAGCAGAGCACCAGTTTTCGCGAGACATTCAGGGTATGCGGCTCCGGATGGGTAAGGTCGTAGAGCGCGCGGTGATACACCATTACATAGGTAAGCGCGAGCACGGCCAGGAAGAACGCCGTGCCGATAAAGAGCATCATGGAAAAAAGGCCCAGAGCCTGCATGAGATGATGCTGGAGAAAGGCGGTGCGCCGGTCCGTCCTGAAAAAATACGCCACGGGCGCGGCGCCCAGATAATAACCGAGGGCCTTGGACCGCTCCCGCCATGGTATGATGCTTCGCGTGTCGTTCTGCATGCCGGGAAGTGTACCGCACCCGGGAGGAGTTCTTCCAAGCGGAAAGACGGAACAAGAAGGTTGATTGCGGGCCGATACTGCGTTATCATAGTGCAGATGATACAGAGGGAGTGAAGTTCATGACCGATCAGTCGACGGAACAGGATGACCTAAGGCCATGTCCTATATGCCGTACGCCCATCAGTGTGTTGGCGGTGCGGTGCCGGCATTGTGGCGCGGAAGTAGGCCGTCCCCGGAAAGAAGCCGAAAAATTCACGGTCAAGGATTTGGGCGGGTCGGCGGAATCCACCTATACGCTGTCGGGCAATGTGATGGAGGCGCTGGAAGCCTTCCGGGCGGAAGAATTGAGCAAGCAGGAGACGGAACGCCGCCAAAAGGAAGCGGTGAAAGGCACATGGTTTGGTCAACGGCATCCGGATCTGGAAACGGCAAAATCCGCGGACGACGGCCTGCCGGAATTGGATGCGGCCCACCGGGATTTGGCGGCCCTTGATGAGGCACCCGCCGCCAAGACGGCGGTGTACGCCAAACCCAAGACCAAACCCGCGTTCGCGGCCCCGGATATTTCGCGCAAGCTGTTTCTGATGGCCGCGGTTGTGGCGGGGCTTATCCTCATTTACCTGGGAACGGACCTTACCTGGGGCAAGATTAAGGACTACCTCGAAAACCGCCATGCCGGCGACAAGGTGGTGTATGTAAACAAGGCGCGTGATCTTCTGGCCCGGGGTGACGTGCTTGATGCCCTCCTGGAAGCCAATGAAGCGCTCAAGTTCAACAAGACCGACGAAAATTACGCCATCGTGAAGGAAATGCGGGCATGTTTTGTGCAGGACGTCCTGGGGCTGCTGACGAAAGAGATTTATAATCCGCAGGACTATCAACGGGCCTCGGAAATGGCGGACCGGGCCCTGAAAGCCGACGGAGACGCGGCCATTCGTGATCTATACAACAAGGTGCGGGCCGAAGTGGCGGCCTATAAAATGGTGTGCGCTTCGATTGATTTCGCCGGGAAGCAGGCGGTATTCAAGGTTTTTGACGCGTCACAGGCCATGACCGAACAAAAAGTGGGGGAGAACGGGCGCGTGAATGAGCGTTTTGTGGTTACCTCGATATCCCAATATGATGTCCGGCTGAAAGACGAGCGGGTGGCCGTCGGCGGGAACCGTTTCCGGAATGTCATCGCCCGGGTGGGCAGCCCCCTTTCCGGACAATAACGCCGGGTGGTTTCGAGCGTGAGGTGTCCGCGCATTTCTGCTATGATAGGCGCGCGGGCGGAAAGAATGCCCGGCACATGACGGTTCGTGAACGCCGTCCAGGAAGGAATATGAACACAATGATTTTTAGAATTTGCGTGGCCACCTCATTGCTTTTGGCCGTGGTGGGCGCCGGATGCGCCACCTCGAAACCGGTTTCCGGCACGGTGCCGGCGCGGACGTCCGATTACGAGGCGCAACTGCGCGGCATGGTTCAGCAGCACATGGCCAAGGCCAATCAGGAACAGGATCGCCAGAAGAACGAGGTGATCAAGCGCCATCCCTATTTCTGCAAGGAATACTCCGTATACGATAATCCCGGGCAGCCCTTCGATGTGGTGATGCACAAGACGGAATCCCGCATGCGCCCCTATCTGGCCGATGTAAAACTGTCGAAAACACGCTACGCCACACGGCTGGTCCGAAAAGCAAAAGAAGCCAAGGCTGACACGGCCTTTTTCCGCGACATGGGCCAGGAAACCTTGACGTATCAATGGCGCAATGATCAATGGAAAAAAGTGGGGAGCTTGTTTGTCACGGAAAAGACGGAAGAATTGGTCAATGGGGAATGGGTGCCCCGGCGCGAAGAAATTAAACGCCTGTATGCGGAAGAGGACGAATCCGAAGGCTGGTGGGTCTGGAACAAAATAAAAAAATTCTTCCATCGGGACTAGTGAAGTGAGTCATGCTCCAGGTGATGCTTTAGCCCGAAAACATTTCGCGGCCAACTGGCTTGCGTGGGGCATCATCCTGTTGGCGGCCGGGGTGGCGGGTTCAGGCGTGCGTACGGTGTTGATGGGGGATGCCGTGACCAGCCGGTTGGCCACCGTCTACAGTCTCACCCGGGACGGGACTTGGTATATTGACCGGCCCGCGAATCACCCCCAAAATCCTTTTGAACGAAGCACGGTGGACAAAGTGGAAGTGAACGGACGCCTCATTTCCTCCAAACCGCCCCTGCTTACGCTGGCAATGACCGGCGAATATCTTGCCCTGAACCGTCTCTTCGGATGGACGCTCGAAGACGCACTTCATTGGAAACGCCTGCTTCAATGCATGAATTTCAGCCTGATAACGCTGGCGTATGCGGGAACCCTGCTGGTGTTTTGGAGGGCGGCGGGGCTGGTTGTGCAACCGCTGTGGCCGAGGGTGTATCTCTTGCTCGCTCTGGCGTTCGGCACGCAGGTGTTCGGATTTTCCGCCCAATTGAACAACCATGTGCCTGCCGCGTGCATGGCCATGACAGCGGTTTATTTGACCCTGGGATTGGGCAGTGGAAAATGTGCGCCGGCCGGAGGGCGGTTTTTTTTATTTGGAGTATCCTCTTCCCTGGTGTATGCCCTCGACCTGCCCATGACGATTTTTGTGGTCCCCGCGGGGCTTTTTCTGCTGTACCGCTTTCCCAAACAGGCCGCGCTTTGGGCGGGACTCGGCGCCGCGCCCGTGCTGGCGCTGCATTTCGGATGCATGATGGCCATTACTGGAAGTGTGCTCCCGGTGCAGGTGAAAGGGAGCATGTACCTCTATGAATCCTCCCCGTGGAGGAATCCTCTGGGCATTGACGCGCTGAACGAGCCCAAGGGCGTGTATCTTTTCCACATGACCTTCGGACGGCACGGCGCGTTCATGCTGTACCCTGTGTTGATCGCGGGGCTGGCGGGTGCGGCACGCGCACTGATCCGCCGGGACACGCCCTGGCGCGGATACATCCTCGCCGGGTTGGCTTGTTTTCTGGCCCTGACCGTCTATTATGTGTTCCACACGAACAACTACGGCGGCGAGGCCTATGGATTCCGCTGGTATATCGGCGCCATGCCGGTGCTGTTGCTGATGGGCGCGCCTGTCCTCGGCGGCCTGCGCTCCCGCTGGAAATGGGGCTTTCTGTGGTTGCTGCTCGCGGTCTCCATGTATTCCGCCTGGGAATGCTTTCAGATGCCCTGGCAGGCGAACCAGGAATGGATATGCCGCCTCTTTCTGGGACCAAGCGGCTAAGGCGGGTTATGCCTGGGTGGAGTGAAATTGCTGGAGGGCCCGCAAGGCGATTCGGCACATCAATTCCACGGCCCGGGGGAGTACGGCGTCGTTAAAATCGAAATGGGCGTTATGCAGGCAATGGGGGCCGCCCGTGCCTAGAAAGATATAGGCTCCGGGAACTTTATCCAGATAGAACGCAAAATCCTCGGCGGTCATATACGGACGGTCAAGCGCCCATTCGCCTTCCGGGCCGAAGGTTTCCCGGATCGCGGCACGGGCCAGGGCGCTCATTTCCGCGTGGTTATGGAGGGGGGGATACCCATCCGTGCCCAGGGTGCATTCCGCGCGGGCGCGGAACGCTTGGGCGGTGTTGGTTGCGATGCGTTGGATGGATTGCATGAGCCGATCTCGGGAAGATGCGGTGAGGAAGCGCAGAGTGCCTTCCATCCAGGCATGGTCCGGAATGATGTTGGAAGTGGAACCCGCCTCGATGTGGGAAACGGTCACCACGGCGGCCTCCCATGGATTGGTTTCACGTGATACGATGCTTTGGAGGGCGGTGATGATGTGCGCGGCGGTGAGTATGGGGTCCACCGCGCTTGCGGGATCCGCGCCGTGCCCGCCTTTTCCGTGGACGTCTATGCGGAAGAAATCCGCGCCGGCCATCACGCATCCAGCGGGTGCGGCCGCTTTTCCCGCCGGGATGCTGGGCCAGCCATGCAGGGCGAAGGCCGCCGCGGCATTTTCCAACAGACCTTCTTCCACGATGAGGCGTCCGCCGCCCGCTTGTTCTTCGGCGGGCTGAAAGATCAATTGGACCCGCCCGGGAAGTTCGTTGCGATGGCGCTGGAGGGTCTTTGCCGCGCCGCAGAGGATTGCCATGTGTCCATCGTGCCCGCAGGCATGCATGCGGCCCGGAATGACGGAGGCATGCGGGAGGCGGGTTTCCTCCTGGAGTTCCAGGGCGTCCATATCCGCCCGCAACGCCACGGCGGGGCCGTCGTGCGCCCCTTGAATCGTGGCGCAAATTCCGGTGCCCCGCGCATGGCCCCGGGTATACGGGATGTCGTTTTCTTCGAGAAACCGGGCGATGCGCCCGGCGGTCCAGTGTTCTTCAAACCGGATTTCCGGGTGTTGGTGCAATTCGTGGCGCAGGGCCGCGATTTCCGGGAGCATGCCGGCAATCGTGTTCGTGAACGAGGGGGGCGTCATGTTTAGATTTTGATCTTGGTGCCCGGGAAGGCCTTGATGCTGACCTCAAAGCTGATGTCGAGACCGGATTCGCGCTTGCGCAGGCGGATGCCGGCTTCCCAGCAGTGCAAGGCCCGGCGGATTTCATAGGTCTGGATGCGCAAGTTGCTGTTAGATATGTCGAAGACGTGTTCAAAGCTGAACGCCCAATTCTCGCCCAGTTTATAGCCTGCGCCATAGAGTACGTCTTCGTTGTATTTTTTTCCGCCGGTTTCGGTATAGGCGAAGCCCACGCGCCCGTTCAAGCGTCCGCCGAGGGGCGTGTCGTCATAGTAGAGGTGGGTGAGCACGCGATTGTAATCGCCATAAGAGGAGTTGAGTTCAACTTCGGCATTTTTGCTCCAGGGACGGCCAAAGGCATCCGCGTACCATTGATAAAAGGAACGCTGGATTTTTGGGAGGTAGGGGATATTATCCTGATTTTCGCTGTGGCGTTCGGCGGCCAGTTGGTAGCCGTAAAAGGCCCGGGGCCGGATGTCAATTTCCGCCTCGTAATCCTGGGTGATGGACATTTCATTCCAGAGGTCATTTCCTTGATACAGGGTCAAGCGGACGACTTGCCAGGTCTGCTTTGATTTCGCGTCGCGGCCAAAAAGGAGGTTGTCGAGTTTTGATTCCACCCGGAGGCGGCCGTACATATTGTCGAGGGAATCGTATTGCGGGATGACGTCGAGGTTGGTGAGGACATCCGGCCGGAAGGAAAGGCTTACCGACGGCACCACAAGGTGCTTGAACTCGGAAAAGTTCCAGAAGCCGGGATAGAGGCGGTGGAACCGGGTTTGCGCGGTGATCCCGGCCGTTCCGGTCAAAGCACTTCCATTGTCGGCCTCAAGGTCTTCATTTTCCATCTCCGTGGTGAGATAACTGTTTGATTGTATTTCCAGGAAGGGGGCGACATTGACGGCCTCATGGATATTCCAGTCGTAGGTGAGGCGTGTGACATTGGCAAGACGCCCGCCCGCATCGCCTTTTTGCTCGCGTTGG
>CAYXPO010000274.1:0-6618 GCA_964466925.1 uncultured Nitrospirales bacterium | reverse complement strand
CCGCCGCCAGCACGCCGCCCCGTATGTCCATCGCGCCGTTCGTATTGGATTTGTGCCGCGTCTTGCTCCGCACGATGCACCAGATGGAGTTGTTGCTGTAGAGCAGTCCATCGAATTTGAAGGGGCGGCCCGCCGACGGACGCGTGGCCTCATCGGCAAACCAGATGTTGCGCAGGGTGCTTTCGGACATCCAATTGCCCGTAGGATTGCAGTATTGATAGACCGCGCGGTTGAGAATACTCAGCGGATACCCCTTCTGGGTCAGGTAGGTGCTTAATAGTTTCACCCCGGATCGATCATAGCGCACGGCATGTTCTTCCGTGGAATCAAATACGTAGATATTGTTTGGCTGGCTTTCCCGCAGGCCGTAAAAACGGGGGATGTAACTGGAATTGGCCAAGGCCTTGGTCAGTTCCAGGTTGTTAAAGAGCATGAGTTCCGAGGTGGTGAAACTGTATTGCCTCCCTTGGTAGGTGCTCACGGCTTCTCCCGGATCCACCGAGTACGGATCAAAGTAGCCCCATTTGAGCGTTTCAGTTTTGTTGACGCCATTCACTTTCATGGTCACACTGTTGGAAAGTGTGCTATCCCTTGTACTGATGCTGTATTGGCTCCAATCAGGAAATTGCTCGCTGGCCCGGCCTGTATGATTTACACCACGCACGGTAAGATAGTCCCCCATCAGAATGCTGCCGCCCGCCACCAAGGCAAAGGCGTTTTCGTTCCCGTCTTCGTCCACCCCAAATGCGCCCGGGGCATCCTTGTACGTCACATCGCCCACGACATAAGCGTTGCCCCGCACCAGGATTTGGCCATAGCCCCGAATGGGCCCCTTGATCACCAAGTCCCCGTTTACGGCCACGGTCCGGTCAATCATGATGGGGTCGGTGTCGGTGCCCAGCAGGATGAGATTTCCGTCATAGGTGCCGGTGGAAGACAGACTGTCCAGCGCTGAATTGGACGTGGTGGGAAGGTTCGTGCCGGAATATACTCCGCCGGTGGGCACGCCATACGCCACGCCGGATTTAATGGCACCACCCGCCGGTGCGTCGGGGCCGTATTCGAAGTCAATCCGCCCGTTGGCGCTGTTGACAATCACATCGAACTCACTGTCGTCCACAATCCGGTTTTCGTTTTCATCCGGATACGGCGCCGGGAAGGACTGGGGAAGCGGTCCGTCGGTTTGGGCGCCGCTGTCGCTGGGATAGTTCATATAGAGGTTGGCGAATTGATTCAAATCGCCTTTTGCGTTCTTGGTGGCGTTTACCAGTGACACCTGGCTCATGGCGCCGCTGGAGTTTTGCATAATCTTGCCGTTGTCCGTGCGGAAGTTATAGGCCTTGAAAGTGGAAGCGGCAAGCCCCGAGGCCGTGTATTGAGCGAGGCTCTCATCGTAGACCTTGCCGCGTGTGTATACGGTGCCCGCGAGGTTCGAGGTGGCTTCGGTCTTGCGCACCAGCATGGACTCTAGCGCCGCAATTTTAATCCGGTCGAAGGTTCCATACTTGGCGGGGTTGGTGTTGACTTCCAGGGGCAAGGACTTGAATTCCGCATGGCACAGGATGCAACTGATATTGTTGGCCAAAATGGCGAATTGCGTGCCCGGCCACGCGGAACCGCCAATGTTGAGCACTTGCACCGCCGATTTCGACCGGCCCTCGACGGTGGCGGTCGCCGTTACGGTCAAGGTCGCCACCGACACCCCGTCGTACCGTCCGATGTGCACACTGTCAATCGTGGCCAAAACACGGAGCGTGGCAGGGTCTTTCAGTTCCTTCGGGAAGCCCGGCATGGCCCACCCCCGGCGATCATAACCGGTGGGATACTTGTCAAAGACGGCATCGCCGTTGCCCGCTTCCTCGGGGTCGCGGACGCCATTGAAATTGATGTCCTCGTTTTTGGGAATTTGCAGTACGTTGTCCAGGAAATACCGGAACGACGCCCAGTTTCCCGTGGTGTTGCCGTTGTTGGCGATATAGTCGCTCCAGAGCGATTTTACCGCCATATCCACCCCCGCCTGGGCGGCCTCCTCCACCGCGGTGATGGCATAGGCGTTGTCCGTGTCTTTCTTTGCGCTTTGCACATTGGTCATGACAATGCCCAAGGCCGCGAGAATGACCAGAATGGCGATCATGACGAAAATCAGGGCCATCCCGTCTTGTTGTGTGCGCCGTATACTCATACGCCCTCCTTCCCGAACTCCATTAATTCATCAAATCAATGGAACTCTGTAATCGTTCTCGAACCACTTTTTCATGGGCGCGCCCGAAACGCTTGGACACTTCCATGGTCACCATGAGGGTGGTCAGGTTGTTATCGCGTGCATTTTTGTTTTTCACCAACTGAAAATTCACGAGACTCAGATCGTTCGCCGCGCCCAATACGGTGGTAACACCGTTCTGGGTGCGGATCAGCCGCCGTGTGAGCATTTTGTCGCCGTTGACGTCCTCTCCGAGGTCGAGCAAGCCGTTGCCCGCGCCGGCGCCCTTGCCGTCTTCGTTTTGATAGGCGATGGTAATGGGGGCTGATGCGCGGACAAAGGTGGCGTCTCCCGTGGGTTGCGGGACGTAAAAGGTGAGGCTGTCCCCCGTTGCACTGACCGAAATGCTGGCGGCCCCCACGGGCGCAAGCGGCGGCACGGGGTTCACGGTGCGCTGGGTATAGGCTTCACGCACCTCCGAACTGAGCGCCGCCAGGGCATCGCGCAAACTGGCCTGCGCTTCGTTTTTCACCCGCGACATTTCCGCGGACTCGGTGCTGGAGGCCAACACCACAAAACTCAACAGGGAGACGATGGTTAAAATGCCCATGGACATCGTCAGTTCCAAAAGGGTGAAGCCGTGTTTGCGCATGGGGTCTCCTTTCTAGCGGTCCGCGATGACAGTGCTTAACTGGATTCGCATCGGGCGTCCGGCCCGGTCTTTCCAGGTGGCGGTGACATACACTTCGATCGGGGTGTCGGCGGCGGAGACGGGGTTTCCCGCCGTGTTTCGGCAGTCCACCGTCAGTTGATGATTGGGCAATCCCCCGTTGGCAGGCGTTGTCAGGTATTCACTCCAGGCGGCGGTTTGTTTTTCCGCGATCCAGGCAAGGAACCCCGCACGGTCCATCAGATCGTTCTGATCCACAAATTCCGCGCGCTTTTCCCGAATGGCCCCCAGCACCGACCGGCACGATTGCACCGCCACCATCCGCTGCTGCTGACTGTCCATATTGATGTAAAAAGAACTGAGCGACGTGGCCGTCACCCCCACCACCACGGCGAAAATGCCCACCGCCAGCATCATCTCCATCAACGCCATGCCCCTGTTCTCCAACAACAACCGTCTCTTCATAGAGGACCTCCACGCTTGTTATGGGCGTGCATGCGGGAGTAGCACCTCGGCCCATTACAGCCGCCGCCTTCCCGCACCTCACAACCGTACAACGCCGGGGGTGATTATACCCGCTTTCCCATAATTTCGCCAACCGAAATTTTATCCGGGCGGCGCGTTGCCGGGCCAGCGGCAAACCACGCCTTTTCCACCCCCCTGTGCGGATACGCAAGGTCCAAAGTCATACGTAATTATGCCATGCTTTTTGAAAATCTGCCAAATGCGCCCCGGAGTCGCGTTTTTTCCCCTTTCTCAGGTAAGATGCTCCCATGATCGGCAGGATAAAGATAGCATTGGTGTGCTCGCATGGCGGCCACCTCAATGAGATGCTCGAATTCATGGAGGCGTTCGAGGGGCACGATTATTTTTTCTTCTGCTATGACGCCGACACCACCCGCCGGTTGCCCAATGCCTATTTAATACCGAACATGGCCAAGAACCCTGTTGAATTTATAAAGAACCTTTTCCGGGCCTTTTTCCTGTTGCGGAAGGAGCGTCCTGATTTGATTGTTTCGACCGGGGCCGAGATCGCCCTCCCCGTCGTTTTCGCAGGAAAACTTTTTCGCATTAAGACGCTGTATGTCGAATGCGGCGCGCAAGTGATCCATCCTTCGTTTACCGGACGGTTCATGTATTGGCTCGCCGATGAATTCTATGTGCAATGGCCCGAATTGCGCGATGTGTACGGCCCCCGCGCCCGGTACGCCGGAAGCCTTATAGATGAGACCCTTCCATCATGATATACGTAACACTGGGCACCATGTTCATGGATTTTCCGAGGCTGATCCGGAAAATGGACGAAATGGCGGGAAGCACCGGCGAGCGCGTGGTGATTCAATTGGGCCTGTCGAAGATTGTCCCGAAGCATGCGGAGTATTTTGATTTCAAGAAGCAGGAGGAAATTCGGGCGATTCAGCGGGAGGCGCGGGTTATTGTTTGCCACGCGGGCATCGGCGCGGTGCGGGACGCCCTGTCTGCGGCGCGCCCGTTGATTGTGGTGCCCCGGTTAAAGCGCTTTGGCGAACATATGAACGATCACCAACTCGATTTGGCCGAGGCGGTGGCACGCCGGGGCTGGGGCCGCATGGTGGTGGATGTCGCGGAACTGGACAGCGCCTGTGCGAGTCCCCCACTCCCGCCATTGCAGTACCGCCCCGCCCGCGAAGGGTTGATTGCGGCAGTACGGAACATGATCGATCGCACTGCGGAGGGAAAAGCACGATGCTCCAAGTAACGGTTATCGTGCCCGCGTATAATGCCGCTTCGACGATTGCCGCCTGCTTGACGGCCTGTCTCAACCAGACTCAGCCCCCGCGGAAAATCATTGTCGTGGACGATGGGTCTACGGATGACACTCCTCGCATCGTTCAGTCGTTCAACGCCGTCCAGTACATTTCGCAGGAGAACCGGGGCCCCGCCGCCGCGCGCAACCAGGGGGCGGCTGAAGCCCCAACGGAAATCATCGTTTTCACGGACGCCGATTGTATCCCGCACCCGGATTGGCTGGGTTTTCGGAAGGCGTCGCGGGCGTGGGGGGAAGTTACGGCATCGCAAACCCTGAATCCTGGCTGGCGCGATTGGTCCACGCGGAAATCCTGGCGCGGCACGATCGTTTCGCGCACGAGGTGGACTTTCTGGGTTCATTCAACGTGGCCTATCGAAAAGAATGTTTTGACAGGGTGGGCGGTTTTGACGAACAGTTCCGCCAAGCCTCCGGCGAGGACAATGATCTGGCGTACCGCCTCATGGATGCCGGAGGAAAGCTTCATTTTGTGCGCACGGCGCTTGTGGATCACCACCATCCCGCCCGTTTGGGGCCGTATCTGCGTACCCAACTGAGTCATGGTATGTGGCGGGTGGCGCTATACGCCAAACACCGGCGCCGGGCCTCCGGAGACCGCTATGCGGGCATGGCGGATTTTTTAGCCCCCCCGCTCGCCCTTTTCACGGCGGCGGTCCTTGTGCTGTCCCCCCTGATCTCTCAAGTGTTTCCCTTCATTCCGCTTGCGGTATACTTGCTGGTACGCCTGAAGGCGGCCGCGCCTGTCTTGCCACGCCTGACGGCATATGAAAAAGGGCTGTTTCTGGGCGTTGCCCTCCTGCGCGATGTGGCGCGGGGCCTCGGGTTGACAAAAGGCGTAATTAGGATAGTCTTTCGAGGAAAGTGCTGATGTCGAATGTGGTGGTTATCATACCGGCCTATAATGAATCGGCCACCATCGCCGAAGTACTTCGCAAATTGCACGAGGAAGCCCCGGACTATGCCGTGGTGGTCGTGGATGATGGCTCTTCCGACACCACGGCGGACATTGTCCGGGCCTCCCCGCACGCCACCTTGCTCAAGCTTCCGTATAATCTCGGCATCGGCGGCGCCATGCAAACCGGCTTCCTGTATGCGGAACGGAACGGTTTCGACATTGCGGTTCAATGCGACGCCGACGGGCAGCACCCCGTCGAGAGCGTTCGCCAACTGGTGGGCCGGATAGAAGACGGTACCGCGGACCTGATCATCGGCTCCCGGTACGTGGCGGATTCCAGTTATACCCCTTCATTAACCCGCCGGGTGGGAAAATCCCTGTTGTCGCGCTGGGTGGACCTCCTGATCGGGGGCGGAATCACCGACACCACGAGCGGATTCCGCGCCATGAACCGGAAGGCCATCGCAGTCGTGGCGCAAACCTATCCTGAAGATTACCCGGAGCCGGAAGTGCTTGTGATTCTGCACAAGCACGGTCTGAAAGCCGCGGAAATCCCCGTCAACATGCATCCGCGCCAGGGCGGGGTAACGTCGATCCGGCCCGCAGGCGCGGTGTACTACATGATAAAAGTGGCGCTCGCGATTTTCATCGATCTGTTCCGGAGGTATGCGCCTCCCAAGGGAGCTTAGCGTTTATGGATGTGAACGGTATCGGACAACACGGCTTCTACACACTGCACCGGTTCGGCCTGCTTGCATTGAGTCTCGCCCTCGTTTTGGCCGTCCTCGAACTCGTCCGCAGGGGCCATCTCAAGGAACGTTACGCCCTCCTGTGGCTCGCTGTGTCCGGTTTCGGCCTCTTGGTCGGATGTTTCCCTTCCATCATCGTGCGCCTGTCGTACGTTCTCGGATTTCAATACCTTACCGTCGTGTCGTTCTTCGCCTTCCTCTTCCTGCTCCTGTTGGTGCTGGTGTTCACCGTCGTTATTTCACGCCTGTCTGAACGCAGCCGCCGCCTCGCCCAGGAAGTTGCCCTGCTCAACGAGC
>CAYXPO010000273.1:0-6717 GCA_964466925.1 uncultured Nitrospirales bacterium | reverse complement strand
GGTCTGCTCCATGGCGGTTATAGTTGACCCCTGATTGTAACCCATTTGATTGTTAGATGTAAAACAGTCATGATCGCCGGGAATGACCGGCCCAACGGTTGAATCCCTGCGTCCCGGACACTATGCTTTTTCCCGGAGGATATGGAAGCATGCGAATACTTGTGACCGGCGCATCGGGATTGGTGGGAACGGCGTTGACAAACGTATTGCGGGACACGGGGCATAAAGTGCTTGGGCTGGTGCGCCGCACGGGGACTTTTTCCGGCACGGAAGTGACCTGGAATCCGGAGAAAAACACCATTGAGATCGAGGCGTTGGAAGATTTGGACGGCGTGGTGCATCTTGCGGGGGAGAATATCGCGACCGGCCGCTGGACACCTGAAAAAAAACGGCGAATTCTGGAAAGCCGCGTTATGGGAACCCAATTGCTGTGCGATGCATTGGCGCACCTGAATCATCCGCCGAAGGTGCTGGTGTCCGCCTCGGCCATCGGCTACTACGGTGACCGGGGGGCGGAAGAATTAACCGAGAACAGCGGACCGGGCACGGGGTTTCTGGCGGAGGTATGTCAGGCATGGGAGTCCGCGGCCAGGGTGGCGGAAACCGCGGGGATACGCGTGGTGCGGCTGCGCACCGGCGTTGTATTGAGTTCAAACGGCGGGGCGTTGGCCAGGATGTTGCCGCCGTTTCAATGGGGATTGGGCGGCGTGATTGGCGATGGGAAAGCATATATGAGTTGGATTGTCTTGGAGGATTTGCTTCAGATAATACAATCCGCCCTGACACAGGACGCATTGTGCGGCCCGGTGAACGCCGTGGCGCCCAACCCCGTGACCAACCGTGAATTCACCAAGGCGCTGGGCGGGGTTTTGCACCGCCCCACCCTGATCCCCCTGCCCGCTTTCGCCGTGCGGATGATGTTTGGTGAAATGGGCCGGGAAATGCTTCTCGCCAGCGCACGGGTGATGCCGCAACGGTTGACGGAGGCGGGGTTTTCCATCCGTTCATTGCGGATGCGCTGGGCCATGTGCTGACACCGCAGCCGGATACTTGAACCATTCTTTGGCAAAGGGACGGTTTTTCGGCGGCGGCGGCCCCGTTCAGGCGCTCAATTCATGCAGGTCTGGTGAAAAAGCCCATCTTTTTCGGAAATAGGCATGGGAACGTTTTTTGCATCAACATGCGCGGCATGGGCCGGGAACAGTGCTGGCCGGGTGCCGGGGCGGGTCCCACTACCCAAGTGCCATCCAGTCTCGCCCAGCGGCATCGTTTCACGCGGTCTGTGGACCTGTCGCGACTGGCTACGCCTTGGCGCGCCGCCCGGCTTCCCGGCCCATGCCTGCGTGACAATACCGAGGAACAGGGTTAAGCTACCTGAAACAAAAAACTTGTCATGGCGGCACATTCCGCATATACTAGCGGAGGAGAAACTGAAGGAGAATAGTCTATGCCGACCTTTACATACCTGGCGCGAGGACGGGATGGTTCCAAGCAGAAAGGAACCGTGACTGCGGACAGTCAGCAAGCAGCGTTGAAAATGCTCCAGGACCGGGGATTGCAGGTGGATAAAGTGGAAGCGAAAAAGGGATTGTTTTCGTTGGGCGGCGGCCCCGCCAAGGGCAACAAGCGCGTGAAGACCAAGGAACTGCTGATTTTTACCCGCCAATTGTCCACGATTGTAAGCGCGGGATTGCCGCTGTTGCAGGGGCTGGATATTCTGGGGGAACAGTCGGAAGACCCCAATTTTCAGAGGGTCATTGACGCGGTGGCGAAGGACGTGGAAGCGGGCGAAACCTTTTCCGATGCCTTGCGCAAGCATCCGCGGGCGTTCCCGGACCTGTACGTGAGCATGGTCCGCGCGGGCGAAGCGGGCGGCGACCTGGACGGCGTGTTGCTTCAACTGGCGGATTACCTGGAAGCCAGCGAAGAACTGAAACGGAAAATCAAGTCGTCCATGACCTATCCGGTCGTGGCGTTCAGCATGATTATCCTGATTGCGGCCGGCCTGATTATCTTCGTCGTGCCCCAGTTCCAAAAGATATTCGGGCAATTCGGACGGCAGTTGCCCACACCGACCATGATTCTTATTCACATCAGCGACATATTGCGCACATGGTACTCATGGCCGATCATTATTGGCGTGATTGTCGGAATTGTCATGTTCCTCCGGGTTTATGGCAGCACAAAGAACGGGCGGTACAACCTGGATGCGCTCAAGTTGCGCATGCCGGTGTTTGGCGGCCTGTTGCGCAAGGTGTCCATCAGCCGCGTCACGCGCACGCTGAGCACGCTTACGAAGAGCGGCGTGGCCATTCTTCAGGCGCTGGAAATTGTGGAGCGCACGGCCGGCAACGAGGTGTATGCAAAAGCCATTCGCGAAGCGGCGGACAGCGTTCGCAACGGCGAAACCCTGGCGGATCCCTTGGCGCGCGCGGAAGTCTTTCCCCCCATGGTGACGCGCATGATTGCCGTCGGCGAGAAAACGGGCGCGCTGGAAGCGATGCTGATGAAAATTTCGGACTTCTATGATTCCGAAGTCAAGGCAACCGTCGAAGCCCTCACCAGCCTGATTGAACCCCTCTTGATCGGTCTGATGGGCTTGGTCGTGGGCAGTATCGTCGTGGCCCTCTTCATGCCCATCCTCAAGCTCTCCAGTTTGGTCCAAACGTGAGATCATCCCAATCGGATTTTCTAAAAAAGTGAGGAACCCTCAAACGGTTCCTCACTTTATTTTTCTCCCCAATTGGGCCGGAGGCGGTTTTGGACTTCCCAGGTGTCCAGAAGGGTGAGGGCGGCCATGGACTCAACCACGGGAATGGCCCGGGGAACAATACAGGGATCGTGCCTTCCATGCACCTGAATTATCTGGTTGTTTTCATTTATATCTATTGTTTTTTGTTCTTTTGCGATGGATGAGGTCGGTTTTATAACAACCCGAAGAACGATAGGCTGGCCGGTGGAAATCCCGCCGAGGATGCCTCCGCAATGATTCGACAGGAAGGCCCCATCAGCCATGTTGTCGTTGCTTTCGCTGCCGCGCAGGCGGGCAAGTTGAAAGCCCATGCCGATTTCGACGCCTTTGACGGCCCCGATGGTCATAAGGCCGGCGGTAAGGCGTGCGTCCAGTTTGGCGAACACCGGATCCCCCAGGCCGGGGGGAATACCCAGAATGTCGAGTTGGATGATGCCGCCTACGGAGTCGCAGTCCTTTCGGGCGGCCAGAATGGCTTGTTCCATTTTTTGCGCGGCCACGGGGTCGGCACACCGGACCGGATTGGTTTCGATCGCCGCATAATCGCAGGTTTCCGCAGGGATGCCGGCGATTTCCACCGCGTGGGCAACAATACGCACCCCGCGCTGGGCCAGAATCTCGCGGGCAACCGCCCCGCAGGCCACCCGGCAGGCGGTTTCGCGTCCGGAGGAACGCCCTCCCCCCCGGTGATCACGAAGACCGTACTTTTTATAGAAGGTGAAGTCGGCATGTCCGGGCCGGAAGAGGTTCTTGATGTCCTCATAGGCGGCGGATTTCTGGTCCTCGTTATAAATGACCATGGCGAGGGGCGCTCCGGTGGTTTTGCCCTCGAACACGCCGGACAGGATATGAACGGTGTCGCTTTCCTTGCGGCGGGTGACGATGGCGCTTTGGCCGGGGCGGCGGCGGTCAAGTTCGCGCTGGATGAGTTCTTCGGAGATTTCAATGCCGGGGTGAAGCCCGTCGAGCACGGCGCCAATGGCCGGTCCGTGGCTCTCGCCGAAAGTGGTGACCCGGATGATCTCGCCGTAGGTATTGGCGGACCGGCAGTGGATGGCGAGTTCTTCGCTGATGCGCTGGAGAACCTGTTCCGCCAGGATTTCCGGTCCGCCTTGGGAAGTATCGAGGAGGATATCCGCATAGGGCTGGAGCACGTCTTCGCGATAGTGAAGCTGTTCGATGTACTTTTGCTTGCCGTCCGGGCCGGTGAGCCAAGGGGGGATCCCGCTTTGCGTGGCGCGGTCCCAGAGAATATCCGGGTGTGCGGTGAGATAAACCAGGAGGGCGTCATTTCTCAGCAGGCGGCGATTATCCGGATCGAGCATGATGGCGCCGCCGGTAATGATGAGATGCCAATCGTGCTGGGCGGCCTGTTTCGCGGCCCCGCGTTCGAGTTCACGGAAAAAAGCTTCGCCATGTTCAGCGAAAATTTCCCGGCAGGAGAGATGATGGCCGTCACAGGTCTCGTGGAGCCGCTCAACCAGGATGTCGGTTTCGATGGTCTGGAATCCGGTGGTTTCAGCGAGATGGCGGCCAATCGAAGATTTCCCGGCGCCTTTCGGGCCCATAATGACGATGTTCATGATCTCGTTATACCCTGTTGTTTTTCCGCACGTTGAAGTAAAAACACCTGGTGCCGCCCCGTCATTCCACAACCCGGGCGTTGGCGCCAAGTCCATGAAGGGCTTCCAGGAAGCCCGGGAACGTGACACTTACGGCCTCGTAACCGCGAATGGTCAGGCCGCCTGGGATGCGTGTGCCCGCGATGGCCAGCGCCATGACAACGCGGTGGTCTCCGTGGCCCTCGACGGTGCCGGCATGGAGCGCGCTTTCCTCGATGATGAGCCCGTCGGGAAGTTCGGTGATGCGCGCACCCAGTTTTTCCAGTTCCAGGCGCATGACGGCGATGCGATCGGTTTCCTTGAGCCGCGCCTGGGGGACATTGACGAGCCGGGTGGTTCCCCGGGCAAAACAACCGACAACGGCCATCATGGGCAGCGCATCCGGCGTGGCGTTGAGGTCGAGTTCATTGCCGGTCAATGCGCCGGCCTTCACGCGGATGCTGGTTTCCTCAATGGAAATGTCCGCGCCCATTTGACGCAGGTAGTCCACAACCGCCTTGTCCCCCTGGGTGTCGCCGAGGTCCAGGCCGTTCGATACAATGTCGTTGTTTCCGAGCGCACCCGCCGCAAGGAAGAAAGTAGCGGAAGAGAAGTCGCCGGGGATTCTGCGGCGGACGGGAGGATAACTCTGGCCGCCGGGGATATGGAATTCACTTAGGTCTTCGGCATGTTCCACACGGATACCCTGGCGTTTCAACCAGTCAAGGGTCATTTCGACATAGGGCTTTTCGTTAAGGAGCGGGACGCGCAGATGGGTGTCTCCATCCGCAAGGGGGGTATTGATGAGGAGCGAACTGACGTATTGGCTGGTGACGGCTTCGATACGGGTGTTTCCGCCCCGGAGACGTCCTTCCACCACGACGGGCGGCGTGCCGGTGGCGCGCGTCGAACACGCTTTCGCCCCCAAATCGTTGAGGGCCTGAATAAGGGGGCCGCAGGGACGCCGCCGCACTTGGTCATCCCCCGTAAGGACGGCGAGTCCGCCGCGCAGCAAGGCGGCGCTGCCGAGCGCGATCCGCATGGTGGTTCCGGAGTTGGCGGTGTCTATGACATTGTCCGGGGTTTGCGGAGCGCCGTTGATGCCCGTCACGCGCCAAAGGCGGCCTTCATCGGCGATGGTGGCGCCAAAGGCGCGGTAAGCCCGAAAGGCCGCCAAGGCGTCTTCGGAAACGAGGGGTTCCTCGATGATGCTATCCCCATTGGCTAAAGCGGCAATAGCCACCGCGCGGATGGTATGGGACTTGGAACCGGGAATCTCCACGGTTCCCTGCAAGGCGGAGGGTTCAACGATAAGATTCATGGACGCTTCCTTGTTTGATGTGTGATAATACCACAACCCATGCACATGCGCCGCTATAAACTCTCTGCTCGGCCCATCCAGGGCGTCCGGCTAGGCGCCGAAAATTTTCCGGCGAAAGAGGAAGAACACGGCGGCGAGGATGCAGCATCCGGCCCAAAGATAATCCAGATTGGGTTTTTCACGGATGTAAAGGATGGAAAAAGGGACAAAAATCGTCAGGGTGATTACTTCCTGGAGAATTTTAAGCTGCCCCACGTTCATGACCTCGTGGCCGATCCGGTTGGCGGGGACCTGGATGAGGTATTCGAACAGGGCGATGCCCCAACTAACCAAGGCGGCAATCACCCACGAGCGGTGGTTAAGATTCTTGAGGTGGCCATACCAGGCAAAAGTCATGAAGACATTGCTGCAGGACAGCAGGAGCGTGGTCATAAAGAATCGGTTCATTGCGGTTTTTATACTTCTTTCCTAATCGTACATTGTAAAGCGGATGCAGGCGCTGAACAATGGGAAATAAATCATGGATTCAGCGGCTTCGGGCGGACACCCATGTACTATTTATACCGCAATGAGGCGCTTGGTTGCAAGAAGCCTGGAATGAAAAGGACGTGAAAGCGCCCACATGAGCAGAGACGCAACTAAAGAATGGAACGCGGATACCGCGGATTATGCGGATTTGCACGGATAAGAAAAACTATTTGTTACGAAAAGACGCTTTTGATATTAAAGTTTTCAGTCTTCAGTTTGAACCACTTATGGAATTTGCGGTTTATAGTAAAAAAAGAGTGCTGAGGGGGCTATTCTCCGTGGGCTTGGTGGCGCGGTATGCGATAAATCCCCACACACAGCGGCACGGTGATACGGAGAATGAAACCATACGTAATCGGTCATAGAATAGAATCTTTTTTTCGTTTTTTTCGTGGTAAAAATTTCCGGATTTTTTTTACCACGAAAGGGACGAATCCCACGAAAAGGGCATCTATGGAATAGCACTGATTTTTAGGGTTTTCGGGGGATGCTCCAGGTGAGGAGGATCATCAGGC
>CAYXPO010000272.1:0-6724 GCA_964466925.1 uncultured Nitrospirales bacterium | reverse complement strand
GCGGGCACGGCCGTGGCCACATGTTTTCCGTGCTTGAGTACTTCAAGGCAGTGCCGGCAATGGCTGGGCGCGTCGGTGGCGACGAACACCGCTTCGATTTTCGGATCCTTGACAAGTTCCTCCAGCGATGGATACGTCTTTTCACAACGGCATACCTTGGCCAGTTCCGCGCACCGGTCCGGAAAAAGATCGCTCACCGCCACCACCTCAACATTTGGATGATCCTGGAAGCTGAAGGCCGCCCCGAATTTGCATACCCCATACCCGACGATACCAACGCGGACTTTCCGGTCCGATACCGGCGTCCAAGGCTTGCTGGGCGGCGTATTGCCGCCTTTGTCCTCAAAACCTTGTATTGGTTTCTCATCGGCTCCGTCTGCTCCGGCCATCGCGAAAAGCCCGGCGCCCGCAGCGGCGCCCTTCATAAACGAACGGCGTGAAATATCCGACATGATTAGTCCTCCGATTTCATGTTGGCTTAACAGCATAACGCAATAGGAAGCATATGCGCGAATTCACTCCACTGAAGGGGTATCACTCGAAATCGTTTAGTGACAGTCCGGCCTCATTTGCCCACGCCACTTGGGCCCGGTAATTGCGATCCGCGAGGGGATTGTTTTGCGCGGAAAGCTCGCCATATGTGCCCGCGAATGCGAAACCCAGTTTGTGCAGCCCCGGAAATACGCGCGCGATATCCGGAACGAAATCTTTGTCCGCGGTATTGGTCGAGGCATTGAACCAGTGGAGATAGCCATACTTCCGGTGATCCGGCGCGCCGGAAAACCCGTCAGGAAATTCCTTTTGCCGAATCATGTTCGAGAGCGTGTATTCCCATACCGTTTCCTTGGGAAATCCCTTCAGATAGTCCATGCGCGGAAAGTTCTTAATCTGATGATAACCGCGATACGTGGAGTTAATGAAAATTCCTTTTGGATGCAGTTGGATTGCGCGGGTCATCAAATCGCGCGTGGCCAGCACAGTATCCAGAATATTGCCATCGGCGTCCATGCCCAATGCGGCACGCGCGGCGGTGGCTTCCGGTGAAGGATTCACCACAAAGTCCCCCATCTCGAAGTCCACTCCGCCGATCGCGAAGGTATCGAGCATCCATTCCAATCCTTCGCGCCACCACGCGCGATTGGCCTCCAGCGAGGGGTCCAGCACCGGCGTCACCTGGCGCTTCCCGCCTTCTTCCTCCGCCGTGCTGACACGCTCCGGATGCTGCCGGAGATAGGTTCCGAGATTAAATGGATGGTCCCCCTCGAAAAAATACCCGCCATACGAGCACAATCCCACGCCCGGTAAAATCGCCACGCCTTTGTCCGAGGCATACTTGCACAAGTCCTGCCCCGCTTTCACGCCTCCATGAGAATCCCGCAGAAAGCCCCAAATAACAATACCCCGCACCCCGATTTGCGCACAGTAATCCACCAAACGCTTAAATCCGATGGTATAGGCTTCCGGCTTTTTGGGATAGGGAAAAGGTTTTTCCGCCGCCGCCATCGCACGCAAAATCGCATCGGGCTGATCATCCCACGTCATCCGCGCATCCCAGCACCACAGCAGTATTTTCATCGGATTGGATGTTTCCGGTTCCGGCATCGCAAAAGATGGCCCTGCCCACAGCGCCGCCGCCCCCGCACCTACCGCCTTCATAAACTCCCGCCGAAGCATATATCCTCTTTCACGGAAGATCCACCGGGATCTACTGAATAATTTCGTTAGAGAGACTTGCGTAACTTCAGAAACAATCATATCACAAAAGACTTTTTTAAGGCTCCACCCTGATTTCTCTTTTAGGCAAATCTATACGTTCCATTGAAAATGGCAGACACACAACCCAATATTCTATGCTGAAGAAAAAGGAGCGCATTTATGGGACTCGTATTGATTATTTTCTTGTCTGTGCTGTCGGCGGACGCCAGTTGGTCCTCTCAGGCAGCGTCATTTGCACTGGGGCCGGTTCCAGCCACAGGTGACCTGCGCAACATGCTCACGCAACATCTCGTAAAGGAAAGCTGCGCCCTGCTGGATGAAACCGCGCAACGCCGCCACGATGCGCTGGCTGCGGGTCAATTCGAGGCTTGGCGCGCGTCCGTTCGGGCGGCGGTACTCGATACGCTCGGGCCGATGCCCTTTGGCAAAGAAGGATGCCCTTTGAATGCCCGCGTGGTGTCCCGGCACGCGCGCGAACACTACACGATTGAAAATGTGCTCTTTGAATCCCTGCCGGGGTATGAGGTGAATGCGTCCGTGTATCTTCCGCGTGCCGATGAATTCCCGCCACCCTGGCCGGGTATTGTGATTCCCGTGGGGCACAGCGCCAAGACCGGCGAAAGTTATCAGAAACCCGCACAGGCCTTCGCGCGCATGGGCTATCTGGCGCTGACCTTTGACCCGCCGGGACAAGGCGGTGAAAAGCGTCCGGGCAATGATCACTTCACCGACGGGGTGCGCTGTTACCTCACCGGTCATTCGTCCAACCGCTATTTCATTATAGACGCCTTGCGCTGCATTGACTACCTCGAAACCCGTCCGGATGCGGACCTGAAAAATGGCGTGGGCATGACCGGCGTAAGCGGCGGGGGCATGACCACCATGTGGGCCATGGTATTGGATGACCGTATCAAGGCGGCGGGACCTTCCTGCTGCGCGGTGCCGCGCGCGTTGCATCCCATCCTCGACAATTATGCGGAGTGCCCGGAGGTGCTTGCCTTTGGACGATTCTCGGCATTCGATGATGCCGACCTTTTCACCGCCGCCATTCCCACGCCGGTATTGCTGATGGCCGGGGCGAAGGACGAAGTGTTCACGGCGGACATGAGCCGCAGCCTGGCCGCCGAACTCAAAGACTCCTTTGCACAGGTCAATTATGGCGGTCATTTTGCCTTTTTCCTTGATCCCGGCGGCCACGCGTACAGCCTCGCCATGGCGGTCGAATTCACCAAATGGATGGACCGTTGGGTGCGGGGAATCTCCGAACGGACACTTCCCGTCATTGCCGAAGACAGTCTGGAAGTGGTCCCGGACGATCTTCTCGCGTGTCACCCCCGCACGGACTGCAATATGTTCACGATTAACAAAGCCATGGCGCGGGAACTGCGTGAGCATCGCAGTATTTCCTCCATTGAGGAGGCCGTGCGAACCGTGATCGGCGTAAAAGAAGCCCCATCGGCGCCTATATACCGCACGGGAGACCCCTCGTTGGTTTGGTTTCATTATCTTCAGGAGGTGATGCTCACGCCCGAGACGGATATTGAAATGCCCGCCACATTTCTCTATCCCGCCAGACCGGATTGGCGCGGCGCGGCGGTGTTGTATTTTGATGATCGCGGGCGCTGGACCGGCCTGCGCACCGGCGGCCCTCTGGCGGGTCTCACGGGATTCATTGATCCCAATACCCAGGGTCCGGCCATTCTCTCGGTGGATGTGCGCGGCTGGGGGGACTCCCGTCCGGCGGACCTCCGCTACGATCTCGCGGGCTGGGGCGGGCGTGAACGCTGGCTCGGATATGTATCCGCCGCAATGGGCGAACCGGTGTTCGCGATGCGGGTCCGGGACGGATTGGCCGCCCTGGCATGGTTGCGCACCCAATCCAATATCAATCCCGCCAAAATCATCACGGGCGGTCATGGCATGGGCGGCGTGCTCGCCCTGCACCTTGCCGCCCTCGATTCCACCCTTGCCGGCGTATTCGCGGATTCCCCCCTGGCTACATTTGAGTTGCTGGCCGCCTCCGAAACCTATTCATGGTCCCCCGAAGATTTTCTGCCAGGCGTTTTGAAACAGTACGATCTGCCGGAACTCGCCGCGGCATTGCCCATGCCCACGCTCATCGTCAATCCATTGGATGCCGGGAAAACGCCGCTTTCGCGTGACATCGCCAACAAAACCTATCAGGCGGCGAATGAAAAGGGGGCAAACTTCTCCCTTGTTCAGGAATCCGATTCCGCCGCCATCCTGCATTTCCTGCAACGGGTCTTCCAATAACCCTTCCAATAACCCGTGATTAAAAACACCCCCCTGACAGCCTTCCGGCCATCAGGGGGATCGTCACGAATCCATTATGCCGTCTATCCGCGCTCTTTGCGATGCCGCAACAGGACCGCGCCGCCCACGGCAAATACCATTGCCAAGAGGACCAGACCCGTCAGATTTGCTGCGGGCATTGGAATATTATCCACGCTCAACCGCGCCTCGGAGGTGATGAAATTGCCCTCAACGTCCATGACCACCACCTGATAGAGCGTCGCATCCTCCACGGATACCGATGGAATGGTCAGCGTGGGACCGTCCGCATCCTCTATCAGGATATAGGCCTTCTGGGTGTCATCCTTGTACCAATGATAGGTGAGTTGGCCGAGGCCGCCATCCACTTCAACCTTGAACATGAATGGGCGGTTCAACGCGGCGGTGGTATCCGTTAACCCGCGGACAAACGACAGATGCCGTTCAATTTCCGCCGGGGCGGAATTCGACGGATGTTCGCCCGTCTTGTCCTTCACCACGCAATAGAGAACACCGTCGCCGCATTCCAATGCCGATGGATTGATGGTGATCGTGCCGGTGGTCCCATTCACCATCGAAGCAAGGGAAACCGGCGCTCCGGGCGGCACTTGACGGAACCACTCGAACGACAGGTCTCCGATGCCGCCGGTGACCGTCACGGACATCGTGAAGGGCGCGGCATCGTTGTACAACTGGACCATTCCCGGCGTTGGCCCCAGTATGGTCAAGGGCGGCCCGGTAACCAGCCTGACAGGGCTGGAAGTATCCGTGGACTTGGCCGTGGGCGCGGGATTCGCGTCCACCGCCACCAGGAAGTAATCGCCCTCCTGCCCGTCCACCGGCTGGATTCTCAGCGTGTCCGTCTCCGTTCCGGCAAGAGCCCCTCCGTCATAGAGTTCCTCGCCCGCGTCCGGCTGGCCGTCCGCATCCGCATCCTTGTACCACTGCAACACCAGCGGCTCATAGCCACCCGTTACAACACTCTGGATGACCGCCGCCGTTCCGGTATACGCATACACGCCGTCCGGATCGGTTACATTAACCGCATCCCGGATTTTCACCGTGGCGTCAGGCGATTCAACGGTTGTGCCGTCAAAGCTGTCTCTGACCGAGCAGGTGTACAGGTCCTGCGTGTTGGGCGTGGACGGGATGAACGAATACGTCATCGCATCCGGAGCCTCCGGAATGGCCTCCCCGTTGCGTTTCCAGGTGAAAACAAACACCGGCCCGCGGCCTCCCGACTTGGTAATTGAGAGGTTCACGGGATCACCCGTATAGAAGTTTCCACCGCCGATCACCGGGGACACCCCCAACTCGTCACTGAGTCCGATGGTGCCTGATACGCCGGTTAACGTCAACGGATTATTCGCCAAATCCATGATATCGGCCGATGCCTTGATGGAAATTGTCAGATGGCCTTCCGCGTGCTCATCAATGCCGGTGATATCCACGGTGTAATGGGAACCGGAGACCACTTGCGGCGCATTCACCACAATGGCGCCAAACCCCGTGCCCGTGAACTCCGTCTGGATATCCGCGGCATCCACATTCTTCACCGCCTCGGAGAAGACAATATCAAACACCACGTGGGTCTCCGTCGTCGGATTGGGGCCCTGCGGCGTGATTGACACCACGGACGGCGCGGTGATATCCACAATTTCCAGCACCGCCGAATCGCTTCCCGTGCCTTCATTCAATCCATCCGTCGCCGTGACGGCAATATGCGCAAAACCAAGCGGATCGCTCTGCGGAATCGCATAGGTGAACAGATAGTCATCGCCCGAGTTCGACTGGAACACGGTGGCCTTGCCGTTGACCAGCACGGTCGGATGGCCCAGCAGATGCAGATCGGTCACGGCAACGGTAATCGTCACCGATTCGCCGCGCTCCGCCTGCGCCGCGCTGCTCCGGATATTCGTGACCGACGGCGGCGTTGTGTCAATCGTCAACTCATCCGCCGTGGTGTCGGCGCCCACATTGCCCAGCGTGTCCGTGGCGGATGCCTTCACATCGTAGGTCCCGTCCGCCAGTTCCGCCAATACGTTATCGGCAAGCGTCCAGGTGCCGCCGCCATTATTGGTGGCGCTCACCGTCTGCGTACCGATTTCGATGCTGATGGTTGCCGCGGGATCCGTCACCGAACCCGTCAACTCCGGACGATTGTCCTTGGTGTACAGCACATTCACCGAAATTTCCGGAGCGGTCTTGTCAATGGTATACGTTTCTCCGCCGGTATACCCTTCGCCGAGGGGATTGCCCGCCAAATCCCGCCCGGGACCGGTGGTTACGGCCTTTAGTCCAAGCGTTCCATCGCCGGAACCCGTGTTCACCGCGACGGCCCACACCTTCGCCCCGCCCGTGACCGAAGTAATGGAGGCCATGGTTACCAGGCCGCCCATCACCAACTCGAAGTCGCCCCCGGTCACACCGGTCATGTCTTCATCAAACGTAACCGCAAAAGTAACCGAGGCGTCATTGATATCCTCTTCCGGCGGATTCGACCGCGTAATCGCCGTCACCTGCGGCGCGGTGCGGTCAATCGTGTACACGGCACCCGTGACCGCGCCCACACGGGCATTGCCAACTTCGTCCTTGGCCGGACCCGGGCCCGCCGTGGCGTTCAAGCCAACCGTGCCCTCGCCCGTGCCGGTATTCACGGTAACCGTCCAATCCGTGCCCGCCCCCGTGATGTTCGTGATGGAAGCGCCCGTCACAT
>CAYXPO010000271.1:0-6747 GCA_964466925.1 uncultured Nitrospirales bacterium | reverse complement strand
TGGGCCACCTCCGGGTGATAGGCTTCCCCCGTATGATCGTGGGCAAGCTTCCAATCAAACAGGGCGGTGTGGATGCTGGCGATATCGCAGGCGCCGGCCCGGTTGAGTTCTTTGGGCGCTTCCTGAATGAGGCGGTAATCAATGATGAGTTCTTGGGGGAAAATATCGCCGATATAGTGGACTTTTTTGTCCACGCGGACCGCAATCATGTTGGTGAGCGGCGCATCAACGGAGACAATGGTGGGAACGAGAATCATGCGGCAGCCGCGTTTCCAGGCGAGGTATTTCGCGGTGTCGCAGCAGGAGCCGCCGCCGACACCGACGACAACATCGCAGGGGGGCAGGTGCATGTTTGCGGCTTCGAGGGTGGGTAAATCCATATCGGGGACGAAGTGGACATGGTCCGGTTCCCAGGGGAGTTGTTTTTGAAAAAGGTTCCAGGGGATTTCCATGGTGATGACAAGCACGGAGCCGTGAAGGTCCCGGATTGCGGCGGCCGCCCCGGCTCCCGCGCGAATGACTGGTTTGACGTACATGGCGTTCCTTTTCTGGTTCTCTGACGGCTTCTTGGGCCGTGGTGTGGCGCGCATTATACAAAACGGGCGCCGAAGAGATTGACTTCGGCGCCCGCCGAGGGGTTGCACGGGTTATGGGAGGAATCCCTGGAGGTCTATGGCGACCATGGGCCGTTGATAGGCGCTCTGGGTTCCGTTGGCGTAAGAGACATAGGCCTTCAAGGCGATGTCGTCGTCGGGAATCTCGTAGACAACGTTCATGAGGTTTTCGCCGCCTTGCATGGGGGCCAGAATGGCGTATATCTGGCTTAACACGCTTTGATTGACGGTTCCGCTGTTGGCGCTAAGAAGCTGAATGGCGGGGCCATCGGTATCGCCGGCGCCCACCGCGCCGGCCACCGGCCCACTGTAGACGGTGTAGGGGACGGTGTGCGGGGCGAATTCATCCGCCGCGTCGTCTTCCTTCCAGAACAGGAGGGAGGCTTCGGGGCCGCTGGATTGCGCCTTGAAGCTTCGCAGGAGGTAACGTCCGTCGGCAATGACCATGTGCTGGCGCCGGAACAGGGGGTTGTACGCCAAGAGTGACTGGGCGTCCCGTTTATTGCGGGCATCGTAGAGGATATCGCGGAAGAGGGTGCTGTAGTGTTTCCCGGCAAGACCGAAGGCGTCGGGATCGCCGGCCCGATCTGGATCGGGGATGCTGGAAACGCCCACGCCTGCGAGGTTGACGCCGGTCAGGGAGCCGACGAAACCGGCGAAGGTGATATTGGCATGGGGGAATCCTTGGGATATTCCCGGGATATACAGGACGACGCAGGGGATTTCTTGCAGCCCGAGGCCGAGAGACCAGTTGATGCTATTACTTTGGTACGTATAGCCGCTCATGCTGGCGTTCCGGGTGGAAGCGATGGCGTTCCCGGAAAGGGAGGCAAGCACGGGAACCATATTGGCGCGCTGGAGCATGAGGAGGCCGGCATTGTCTTCGGGATAGGCCGGGTTATAGAGTCCGGCCCCTTCCGCCACGCCCGCCAACTCTTGTTCGATCCGGGACATGACGCCAATGTTGGAAGGATCGTAGGCGGTGCACAGGGTCTCCCAGGCGGCATCCAGGGCTTCGTTGGTGAGGGCGGGATATTTGGCCTGCGCCGCAGCCAGGAACGCGGGCATATAGCCGGTGATTTCATTGACCATCAGGCGTCCGTATTGGCGGCCCATTTCCACGGGGGAGCCATGCACCACCACGATGGGAACCTGGTCGGCCCCGGTGCCCGCGACCGTGCGTTTTCCGTCGAAGACGGGATATTTGTTGGTGCCGTCCGTGTTGAAGGGGAGAACCCGGATGGGGGTGGTGAAGACGTACGGGAAATAACCATACAAGGAACTGGGGCCGGCGAATTTCAATTGCACGAAGAAGGCGCTGAACCCTTGGGCGGGCCGTGTAATGGAGGCCCGGTACCGGTTGGTGGATTCGGCGGCGAGGTTCCGGGCGGCCCAGGCTGCTCCGATGGTGTCCAAGCGGAAGTCGCGGGCGTTGGGATTGGTGGCGTAATACATGGTCACGCTGGTGGGAGTGGCGCCCGAGGTGCGCACCACGATGGAGCCGTCACTTTCGAAGGACCAGGAGAATGTGGGGAGGGAAAGACCATCCCGCATGGCGGCAAAGAAACTCAGGATACCGGAAGAGGCATTCGTGGGCTGGGTGGGATCCGCCTGATCACCCAATCCGTGGTCGGAATTGGGGACATAATTCAAGTATTTTGCGTCTCCCGGCAAGCGGTTGAAATACCATTGGGCGTCGTCGGGGAGGAAGAACTGGTCGCCGGAGGAGTTCATGCAGTACCGGGGAATGTCGGTGAGGCGGCACCGGTATTCGTAGGGGTCAACGATATGCATGAGTTCCAGTGCGGCGGCGTATTGGCTGCTGTCCGGGCTGAAGCGGTCGAACACCTTTTCCTGGGCGTAGGGATACATGGCGGGCGCCCAGTATCCGTAGGCGTTGAAATGGTGCTGCATTTGACGGTCCATGTTCAATACGTCAATGACGATGGGGGCAATGGCCTTGACGCGTTTCTTGCCTTTGGGCCCGTGTTCATACGCGGCGGTGAGCCAGGTGGTCCATCCGCGCTTGGAACCGCCGGACACCACGAATTTTTTCACGGGGCTGGTGGTGTAACGGATGCTCTTGATGAGGTTGTTGGAATACATGTCCTGAACGGCATCCATGGCGCTTACGGCGCTCTTCACCATGGGAAGCAGCAAGGGCCAGGTCTTGTAATTCTGTTCATTGCCGCCCGCGGTTTTCAGGTTCATGTATTGGTCGTAGGTGTAGGCGATGATGGAGTCTTCGGAGCGTTCGCGCAAAACCACCCCTTCCTCGACATCGGTGCTGTTGAACACGATGGGCTGGTTGGGCACTTGGCGCAGATCGATCAGGACGGATTGCAGGACGGCGGCGACTTTCATCTCGGTTTCGAGTTCCGTGCTGGGATTGGAGAGGTTGGGCAGCGCGCTGCCGTTGCTGCCGCCGTTAATGTAGAGCACGGCGGTGTCCGCAGCGGCGGATTGGGGTTCGATAATGGTCATCTGGTGTTTCCAGACGGCGGAGTTGGTGGGCACGACCCGGTAATCCGCAGTGGTGCGCCATTGCTGGGAGGTGAGTTCGACCACGCGCGCGGTGACGGTGGCGGACAAGCCGCTTTGGGATACGGTGACTTTGGTGGGGCTGACTACTTCCTTATAGGCGTAGGCAGGGTCCGGAGTGGAGACGTAGTCGTCCAATGCCGTGGAGCCCGCCTGACAGCTTATATAATCTTCGAGGGAGGCGGTACTGGTGTTGTAGGGGGCATACCGCTGGTCCGTGGTCACGGTCAACGATACGGTGAAATCGCCGGATTTGGTATAGGCGTGGGTGGGGTTTCTCAGGGAACTGGTGGTTCCATCGCCAAACACCCATTTCCATCCAATCACCGCGGGCGCGCTTCCGGGGGTGGATTTGTCGGTGAACTGGACGGGCATATTCACTTCGGCGCAGGTGATGTCAACGGAGAAGGCGGCGGTGGGCGGGGTGGGCAGGCCGATGGTGATGTAATTGGCTTTGGACTCTTCGGCGGTGAAGACCTTGCGGCTGACCGAGTGGGTGTAGGTGATGGTCAAGGAGACAGTGTACTGGCCCAAGGCGGTATAGCGGTGGTCGGGATTTTGCACCGTGCTGATGGCACCGTCGCCAAAACGCCACAGGCGTGTTTCCACGGGCCGTGTATTGGTGACATTGGTGGTGTCGGTGAATTGAATAGAATCGGCCGTGGTGCCCTTGACCGGTGTGGCGGAGAAATCGGGGTCCGGCCGCGCGTCCACGACGAGTTTCTTGAAGGTGGTTACTTTGCGGGAAGCGGTGATTACGGTAAGCGTGACGGTGTACATGCCGGGTTGACTGTACACATGGGTGGGATTTTCTTCGGTCACGGGCGAACTGTTGTCGCCGAAATCCCATTCGTAGGTGAGCTTGAGTTCGGTTCCGGGAACCGTCTTGTTGGCAAAGGCAATGACATCATTGGTGAAGGGGCTGTCCGTTTCCACGGTGAAGGCGGGCACGGGGGCCTTAATCACCTGGATGTAATCTATTTTTATTTCCTGATCGGTGATGCTGGCGGGCATGGCGGTGCTTCTGACGGTCAACGAAACCGTATAGAGGCCTTCCTGGGTGTAGACGTGTTTGGGGTGCTGCACCGTGGTGGTTTTCCCATCGCCGAAATCCCACAGCCAGCGGTCCACGTTGGCGGTTCCGGAGGGGGCCACGCCCGCGATGGAGAGGTCCGTGAATTGGACCGCTTCGTTCACCGAAGGCTTGGTGTTATTGGCCCTAAACTCCGCGACGGGCGGCTTGTAGACCACTTCGATGGATTGGCTGAAGGAGTCGTATCCGTGCTGGGTGATCACGGTCAAGCGGACGGTGAAGGGTCCCACGTCTTTGTACACATGGGAAGGGTTCTGTTCGTGGCTGATGATGCCGTCGCCGAATTCCCACACCCATTGTTCGATGGGGGCGGTGCCGGGATCGGACAGGTCTTGGAAGTTCACGGGAATCAGGACATAGGGGGCGGTTTGCGAGAGGGCAAAGTCCGCGCGGGGACCCCGGGTGCGCTGCACGATGATGTAATTGGTTTTGGTTTCGGTATCGGTGGCGCCCAACGCGGTGGTGACCGTAAGGGTGACCGTATACATCCCCGTGACGCTGTATTGATGCTTGGGCGCATCCGCGGCACTGGTGTGGCCGTCGCCGAAATCCCAGCGGCGGGCCACGATGGGGGAGGCGGTGGAGATGGACAAATCGGAGAAGGCGATTTCATCGTGTTCGAAAATACTGGTGGCGGAGGCGGCAAAATTGGCCTGGGGCGCTGAACTGCCCGCGTTGATAAAGGCAGTTTTGGTCAGTGTTTCAGAACGGCGCTGGGTGCTGACGGTCAGAGACACGGTGTATTGTCCCGCGGTGGTGTAAATGTGGGTTGGGTTTTGCAAGGTGCTTTGGCCGCCATCGCCGAAATTCCACAGCCAGGCGGTAATGGGCCCCTCACTGGGGGCCGCCGTGCTTTGATCGGTGAATTGGACGGGACGGCCCAACTCGGGGGTTTGGGTGGCGGCGGAAAAACCGGTTTGAAGCAGGTCTTGCGCCTTGATGGTGACATATTGCGTGGAGGCGTGGGCTGCGGCTATGGAAATACGGCCTTCGTTGGCGCCGAGGGTCATGGCGGCGCGGTCCACGCGCACGGGAATAATCAACGGATCAATGCGGTTGTCCGTGAGGCAATTCGCCGCGGCGTCCGTACAGGTCTCGGGAATAATCCAGGGAACGCTCGAACGCACCACGACGGGGCCCGCCGCCGCACTGGTAAAGCTCTTGGTGACTGTAAACACCATGCGATCCTGGTTGGCTCCAAACTCCAGGGAATTCGGGGCCACGAGCAGGGTTACCCCCACGTCCTGAGGGCATCCCGCCAGCGTTGCCACAATCATTGCCGCCAGGAACGCTTTTACCGCCATCCGCCGCATACCAAGCATGTAGTCCACTCCTTAGTTTCCAACCCCTTACACCACAAGGTGAATCACCGGGGACGAATCTCCAGCGTTTTGTTGTGGAGACACAACAATACACGCTAGCATGATGCCAGTTTCACACAGCGGTGTCAACAATTTTTCGTTTCCGGGGGGGTGAATTCCCCGGTTCGGTCCTGAAAAAGGGTGCCGGGGGGCATTCCTGGGCATGGCAGTCAGGGTTTTCCAGGGGGTGAAAGCGGGGGTGTGGCCGTGTTGAGTATGCGTTGTGAAATATGATAAAGATGTATCTAAAGCGAAGGAGGAAACTGGATGTAACGAAACGCAGTCTAAGTGGTAGACTAAACAGAGAGTGGTATGTTGTTGAACAGTGCGGGGTGGTGGCGCGTATCGAGGCGGCCGGGCGGCGGGCAAGATGAAACGTGGTGAACAAAGGATACGTTGAGGGATTATGCGCATTGCTTGGGTAATAAGTGTAGTGGCGCTACTGGCGCTCATGAGCGTGGGCTGTAATAAAGAGGTGGAGGGAAAGGCCCCGGATGCCGCGGCGCAGAAGAACACAGCCAAAGACTCCGAGCCGATCTTGATCCCGGTTCAAGTGGATTTTCCCAAACGGGAGAATATCTCGGCGTATTTTGAAACCACCACGCGGGTGATGGCGGAACGGCGGGTGGACGTGATCTCGAAGGGGATTGGTCAATGCTTAACGGTGGCGGTGGAGGAAGGGGACGAGGTGAAGGAAGGGCAGGTGTTGGCGGAACTGGATAAACAGGAATTGGAGGCGCGGCTGCGTCAAAGCCGGGTGAGCGTCGAGCAGCAAAAAACGGCGTTCAGCATCGCGGAGCAAAGCTTGGCGGAGGGCATTGGGGCGAAAGCGGAACGGGATAACACGCGGTTTGCGTATGAACAGGCGAAGGCGGCGCTGGAATTGCTCGAGGTGCAAATCCGGAATCAAACGATAGAAGCCCCGATCAGCGGGGTGGTCACGAAGCGCAATGTGCAGCAGGGCATGATGGTGGCCTCGGGGGTGCCGGTTTTTTCGATTGTGGACCCCAGTTCCTACATTCTTCCCATTAACGCGCCGGAGAAGGAGTTGGGGCGGTTGAAAATCGGCCAATTGGCGAAGGTGGCGATAGATTCGGCGGAAGGGAAGGAATTTTCGGCGCAGGTGCGCCGTATCAAT
>CAYXPO010000270.1:0-6754 GCA_964466925.1 uncultured Nitrospirales bacterium | reverse complement strand
TACATCCTGTGCTTGAACGCAAGGAGACCCGACAATGCCCGCAACGAAGAAAAGCGCCAATCCCCTCGCCGGCTCCACCATGTCCGGCGCGGATATGATTATCCAGGTGATTGTGGAGCAAGGCGTAGATACCGTCTTTGGCTACAGCGGCGGGGCCATTCTGCCCACCTACGACGCCGTGTTCCGCTGGAACAAGGCCAATCCCAAGAATGAACTCAACCTCATTGTTCCCGCCAACGAACAGGGCGCGGGATTCATGGCGGCGGGCTATGCCCGTGCCTCCGGAAAAGTCGGCGTCATGGTCATTACCTCCGGCCCCGCGGCCACCAACGCCGTGACGCCCGTCCGCGATTGCGCCGCCGATTCCATCCCCATCGTCGTGATCTGCGGCCAAGTCGCCCGCCCCGCCATCGGCACGGACGCCTTCCAGGAAGCCCCCGTATTCAGCCTCATGAGCCCCTGCGCCAAACATGTATTCCTCGTGCAGGACGAATCCGAACTCGAGGCCACGGTGCGTTCCGCCTTCTATATCGCCCGCACAGGACGCCCCGGCCCCGTCGTGATTGATGTTCCCAAGGACGTGCAAAACTGGCAGGGCATCTTCAAGGGCGAGGGCATGCTCCCCTTGGCGGGGTATGTCAAGCGCATGGAAGCCCTGCAAAGCGCGCATATCGGCAAGGAGCGCATCAAGGAGTTCCTGGGCCTGCTGAAGGCGTCAAAACGCCCGCTGATTTATGCGGGCGGAGGCGTTATCAACGGAAATGCCAGTGACGCCCTCCGCAAGTTCGCCCGGCATTTTCAGATTCCCGTGGTCACCACGCTTATGGGCATCGGGGCCGTTGACACCACCCACGACCTCGCCATGCACATGCTGGGCATGCACGGAGCCGCGTATGCCAACTACGCCGTCGAGGATTGCGATTTTCTCATCACTGTGGGCGCACGCTTTGATGACCGCGTCGCCGGGCTGCCGAAACAATTCGCCCCCAACGCGAAAATCGCCCATCTCGACATTGACGCGGCGGAAATCGGCAAGGTCAAGGCGGTTCAGTGGAGTCATGTCGGCGAACTGGGCCCGGCTCTCCTGGAACTGCTGGAAGCGGGGAAAAACATGCGGTTTAACCGTGCCGCGTGGCTCAGCCATACCCAGGAAATGAAAAAGAAGCATAAATTCGATTACAACCGGAAAAGCGATCTGATCCAGCCGCAAGAAGTGCTCGTCATGATGAATAAACTCACCAAGGGCGAGGCCATTGTCACCTCCGGTGTCGGACAGCATCAGATGTTCGCCGCCCAATACCTTGATTTCAAAAAGCCGCGCACCTGGCTCACCTCCGGCAGCATGGGCACCATGGGCTTTGGCCTCCCCGCCGCCGTCGGCGCGCAATTCGCCCACCCGGACAAGCTGGTCATTGACGTGGATGGCGACGGAAGCCTCCGCATGAATCTCGGCGAAATGGAAACCTGCACCACCTATAACCTCCCCATTAAAATCCTCCTGCTCAACAACCTCGGCGACGGCATGGTGGTGCAATGGCAATCCCTCTACTTCCAGGGCCGGTTTTCCGGTTCCGACAAGTCCCTCAGGAAAAAGACTTTCGTGAAGGCCGCCCAGGCCGACGGGTTCAAGTTCGCCCGGTGCGTCGAGCGCAAACAAGACCTCGAAAAAGCCCTGAAAGAATGGCTCGCTTGTGAAGGCCCCGCCTTTCTCGAGGTTATGACCGACAAATACGCGTTTGTCTATCCCATGGTGGGCCCCGGCCTCAGTTACAAAGACATGCTCACCGGCCCCTACATCAAAGGCCGCGAGAAAGAGCGCGAAGTTGCCGAACTCGAAATGGATGCCTCCGACAGCTTCTATTCCATGGCCACCCCTGGCGCCTCCACGGCTTCCGCGAAAACCGGCGCCGCCGGACCCGTCCTCGAAAAATCCGACAGTTTTTAATTACAGGCCATTGTTTCGACGTGCGGCTGGAACATTTCCCGCTCCAGCCGCCTTTTTGCCTAAATACGCGTGTTATCCCCGGTTGTAATGGCTGTTCCGCGAATCCACCCCCTTGTGCGGTAAAGCGGTGATTGACCACGGGCCTATTCTTCCTTCTTTAACGAACGCCCGGCCAGCAGTTGCTCACATAACGCCGTGAATTCCGGTTCCCACACATGGGGGTGAGTTCCTGCCCCCAACAACCCCGAAACGGCCTCCTCTTCTTTGCGGCCAACCACGCGCGCGAAGGTGAGGGTACGGCCCGCATCCACCCGGAGGGTTTCCTCATCCGAGGGGAATATGTTCGCCCCCATGGCCTCGGTGGCATGTTCATGGTCCGCCCAATACCGCCACCCGTCCGGCAGGCTGTCCGCCACCTCGATATGCACCTGGCCGCTTCGTTCCCAATGCCGCCGCCACCATTCCGCACTGTGAAGCGAATAGCAATCCGGCTCCCAGAACACTTTCCCATTCGCCTGGGGCTTCAGCAAATAGTCCGGCGGGGCTCCCGTCAGTTCTTGGGTCAATCCGGGGACAACGATGCCGATCCGGCCACCCGGGCGAAGAAAACGGCCAATATACCCAAGATATAAATCGTCTGTTCCATAATAGTTATACGAATCCAGGGATACGATGGCATCGAAAAAGCCCGGCGCGAACGGCAAGGCGTGGGCCTCTGCATGAATGGGAAACACACGCTGTTCGAGTTGGGCCTCCCGCACCCGCTTCAGGTTTTCCGCCGCCGAAATCCACAGGTCCGTGGCAAACACAAAGCAGTCAAATTCCCGTGCCAGGAAAATGGAACTCATCGCCCGGCCGCAGCCCATGTCCAGAACGCGCATGCCCGGTTCAATCGGGAGAGACTCCGTGAGCCATTCCGTCAACCACAGCACATTCGGTCCCATATGATTCTCCGCCACCCATTGTGGATCATACTGGTTTGACCGTGGAAACCGTTCCTTGTAAAAAAGATTCTCCGCCGCTTGATTCATACATTTACGTCCTTACTGTTCATTGTGCACCATTCCCGGAATAGTATCCGTTTTATCCGGGGGAAAACCACGGATTCCCGTTAATCCATCTAATTCGCGCCCGTATGCATACTTTTCCCGGACCGCCCCTGCTGCGCGGATAAACGCACATTGGGCGCAGGGCGGCAACCCACTTGCCTGAAAAAAACCATCCGTGTACCATGCGTGAAATGAAGAAGGAAGGGACAAACAATGATTCGGGCAATGATTTTCATCGGCATGGGCTTCATGGGGTTGGTGATGGCTGCCGGGGCGGCCGAAGAACCCGCCCCGGCAGAGTTTCCTCATTTTCAATTCACGGGGCATGAGGAAGCGTCCCAACTCCTCAGCGATTACCTCTGGTATCACTTCAGCAAACGTCTGGGAAACGGCATCTGCCTGTTCAATCGTGAATACCTGCTCTGCGCGGACGCCTGGATGGGCGGGGCCACGGCGCCGGACCGCCAAAAAGCCATCCAGGAGGTGCACCGGGAAGATTTGCTGGCGATAGATATTGATTCCGAAGGCTATGTCAATACCCATCAGCATTTTTCGCACGCGCACGACCGCGGCTGGCCGTTTCCCATCTGGACCCAGGCCGGCAGTGTGCAAAAGGCCGCCGGGTGGCATTTTCAGCCGCTGGACAAGGTGCCAGGCTGGGTGGGTGACGGTTTGCGCCATAGAAAAATGAACGCCTTCTGCGGTGAGGACGCCATCCAACGCTGGAGTCTGGAAAACGCCCGCTCGCTCGGCATGTGCGACAACCGTTGGCGCGTGGAGGCCTCCGGTCTTTCACCCGCGCTGATTACGCCGGAAGGCGCCATCATTGACGCCTTTAACGCGCCGTTTCTGCAACTGCGCTGGACGCGGTCCGCACCGCCGAATACGCATGCGCTGCCGTATGTGGAATGGTTGCGCGAGGACGACACCGCTTTCGGCCCGGACCGGCGCATGTATTTCGGGTTCGACACGACGCACCTGTCCCCGGCGGGGCTTTATCACTCGCACATGGCGATGTACCGGCACCCGTTGTGGCAGGGAAAGATCAAGCGGATGCGGATTGTTCTGGCCCCGGGGGAGTCGGAAGGCACGTTTGACATAGACTCGTTTTTCACGGCTTACGACACGCGCCACACAATCAACAATCCGATCTTCGTGATCGCCAGCCGCCTGTATTTCAATTGGACCGGCGACATTGATTTTCTACGGCGGAACATCCACCGCATGCGCACCGCCCTGCGGTATCAGCAAACGGAAATGGGCGGCCTCGAACACAATTTCATCCGCAACCCCTGGGTGGGGCATGACGGACTGCCGGGCGTCATCACCAATCCGGACGGTGGCAAGACGATTGCAAGCGGCCACGGCATCGGCAACAATTACTGGGATATCATGCCTTTTGGCGGCGACGACTTTTACGCCACGTATCAATACTACGCCGCCACCCTCGCGCTCGCGGACATCGAAGACGCCCTCCGCCGCAATCCCGGCTGGGGCGTTCCGCTGGGTGCGCTGGCCATGGACCCTGCGTGGCTGCGGCAACATGCCCAAGCGGTGAAGGAAGACGCCAACCGCCGCTTTTGGAATCCGGCCACGGGCCGGTTTGTGGCGGCCATTGACACGTCCGGCAAAGCCCACGATTACGGATTCACCTTCCTGAATCTCGATTCGATCTGGTACGGCATCGCGTCCGGGGAACACGCCGCGTCCATCATGGATTGGCTCAATGGAACGCGCATCGTCGAGGGCGACACTTCCACCGGCGCGGACATTTACCACTGGCGTTTCGGCCCGCGCGCCACCACGCTGCGCAACCTTGATTGGTATGGCCAGGGCTGGAGCCACCCGGAAAAAATCCCGTGGGGCGCGCAAGTCCAGGACGGCGGTGCGGTGTTGGGGTTCACGTTTTATGATTTATGGGCGCGTCTGTCTCTGCTGGGGCCGGACGATGCGTGGCAACGCCTGTGCGCGATATTGGCATGGGAAAAGGAAGTCAAGGCCGCGGGCGGGTACCGGGCCTATTATGCCGAAGGGAAGCAAGGCGCCACCCTGCAAGGGGGCGGCACCGCGGGCGGCATCGGCATTGACGCGGAATTCTTCGAGAGCAGTCTGTTGCCCTCCATTGTGGTGTACGGCTTCCTGGGTATTGAACCCAGTGCCGAAGCGCTGACCGTCCACCCAAAACTGCCCAAGGAATGCCCTGAAATGGGCATGACCAATCTCCTCTATCAAAATACCCTGCTGGACGTTCATGCCTCGGGAAAAACCATTGCCCTCACTGTGAAAAATACGCCCCTGAATCCCATAGCGCTCCGTTTGCCGGAAGGCTGGACACAAAAAGAACCCTCCACGCAGAACCCCCCGTTTTTACTCGCCTCTGCAGGAGATTATAGCTTCAAACGATAAGGCACAACCAAAAATCCGCGCTGAAATTCCACCCCCCCTTTGGGAGTCCTGTCCACCGCGTCCACGGTGTCCACAATGGCCCGTTTTTATCCTCTCCGCGCCGTTACCGGCCCGCTTGGAACGCCTCCCAGGCCGCGTCCAAGAAATTGCCGGTGTTGGTGGCAAACACCGCCGTCAGCCGTGCATTGGCCGCATCGTTCGGATGTGAATCACCCGAAGCGCCGCCATAACCCGATTGAAGCCGGTTCGGATGATTGACGTGGTTGTCCGGATAGGCCAGTTCATTGAAGAGGTCAAAGACCGCCACGTTATGCAGTCCTGTGCGTGCCACATAACCTGGAAGCCATTCAGACGTGAGCCAGTTGTCAAACTCCCGCATGGCATGGGCGTTCGCATCGTTGGTTTCCCCCGCGGGCACATAACACAACGGAGGCGAGGTAACGGGGATGAACAGGGTGTCCGGATTGGAAGCGAAAATGTCTTCCAGCGGACGATACGTTTTTCCGTTGGCCGCATAGGTGTGCCCCGTGCCGTCCGGATGCCGGTACAATGCCTTGTAGCTTGCAAGGGTATGATAATCGCTGAAAGGATCGCCCGGTTCGGTTTCTTCGGGTTCCAGATTGCTGTTGGGGAAGCAACTCTTGAACATCACAATCCGGTTTTCGCCGTCTTCACAGCCAAAGGTGCGCACGTGCCCGAGATAATCATTAAACCACAGAATCCAATGATGCATGTCGGTGTTGTCGCCCGGCACACCGCCCAACGAACCCGGCCTTCCGGAATCGTGTGCGACCACGGTTCCATACGTGATGTCATTGCGCTCGTCAATATAGTTTTTGGCCAGCAAGGCATCTTCAAGGCTGTGGTTCAGCCAGTTTTCGCCCACGGAATGATGGATAAAAATCAAGTCATCGGGACCGGTTTGTCCTTCCGCTTCCCCTTCGGCTTGTCCTTCGCCCTCCGGTTCCCCTTCCACCGCATCGCCTGCGGCGGAAATATCAATCGTGGAGGAACCGCCGTTGGAATCAATCGTGATTTGGCCGTAGTTTTCCACATCAGGCAATGCATTGCGATTCACGGTGACATTTACGGCCACCGTATCGCCCGGTCCCGCGCTTTGCCCCCAGTCTATGCTGATTTGAATCCAGGCCTGATCCGCATAGAGGGTAAATTCCAAGGTGCTGCCGTTATCCGTGTCGTTCCAGATATAGAACGTCCAGGGGCCGGGGCCGGTTCCAAAATCATATCCCCGCGCGGAGAGTCCCAATTGGGGCTTGTTGGGGCAGCCCATGAATCCAATGCTTACGGCCAAAAGTGTCACGAGTAAAACTACGGAGTGGCAACGCATGGCATT
>CAYXPO010000269.1:4270-6777 GCA_964466925.1 uncultured Nitrospirales bacterium | reverse complement strand
CCGGAGCGACCGCAACCGATGCGTGCGACACCTCGGTTATCGTGAACAGCAATGCAGCGGTGGTGAATACCGGTTCGCTCGGCGGCTATACGGTCACGTATACGGCGGTGGATGACGATGGGAACACCGCCAATCCCGTGGATCGCACCGTGCAGGTGGTGGATACAACAGGTCCCGCCATTACGCTGCTCGGGGCCAATCCCCTGATCGTGGAATGCGGGTCGGTGTACGGAGACCCGGGGGCAACGGCCGCAGATGCCTGCGATAGTCTCGTGGTGGTGGCCAATGATGGCCTTGCGTCCGTGAACATGTTCCAGCCCGATACGTATCTTGTGCACTACACCGCCGTGGATCGGAGCGGCAATGCGGCGGTGCAGGTCACGCGCACGGTTCATGTGCGCGACACGGTGAATCCGGTGGTGACGTTGACGGGGGACGCGGCGGTTGCCTTGGATTGCGGGGACGTGTACACGGAACAAGGGGCCACCGCCCGGGACACGTGTGATGGCGACCTCAGCGCACAGGTGCAAGTGAGCATTCTGAAAGGCACCACCACGGTGGGTTCCGTGGATACGAGTTCTCCGGCCGTATATTTATTGACGTATTGGGTTGAAGATTCCGCGGGGAAACTGGGCCAAGCCCAGCGGACGGTTACGGTGGCGGGCGCTAATTGTCTTGCGAGTGAAGGCGAGGGGACGGCGGAGGGTGAAGGCGCGGCGGAAGGCGAGGTTATTGTGGACACGGTACAGGTTGATACCTTGTCGGACATAAGCGACGGGAATACGGTGTCCGTAAACGCTTTGATTGCCGCGCCGGGGGCGGACGGACGCATCTCCCTCCGGGAAGCTCTCCTCGCCGCGAACAACTCCGCGGGGAACAATACCATTGATTTTAGTGTCAGTGGAACGATTAGCGTATCCTCCCCCTTGCCGGTGATCAATGACACCAGCGGTGGAACAAGCATCCGCGGCGCGGGCGAGATAACCCTCAGCGGGCGCAATTTAACGGGCAAGGGGGAGAAAGCGAACGAGTCGGGGTTGGTGATTTCCTCCGCCGCGAATGTGATTGAGGGATTGACCATTGTGGAATTTCCGCTGAATGGCCTGCTCATACAGGGGGCCGCGGCGCATGACAATTCCGTGATTAATTGCCGTATCGGCACGGACGGAACGAATGCGCGGGGCAATGGCGGGCATGGGATTCATGTAACGGGCGGTGCCTACAACAATGTGATTGGCGGGTTGACGTCTGACCAGCGGAATATCGTGTCCGGTAATGGCGTGCATGGCATCATGTTGAGCGGGGCGGGGGTCAGCGGCAATCGCATTATCGGAAATTACATTGGCTTGGACGCCACCGGCACAAATGATTTAGGGAATGGCCAGGACGGGGTGGCGATCTATGCCGGAGCCTCCTCGAATGTCGTGGGCGGCGCGGCCGCCGGGAGCCGGAATTACATTGCGGGGAACAATTTCGCCGGGGTGGAAATTGCCCAGGCGGGCTCAAATACCAACACGGTCCAAGGCAATTATATCGGAGTGAACCTGTCCGCGGCGGCGGTTCCCAACACGTCCCACGGCATAAAGATTAGCCAGGGGGCCTCAAACAACGTGGTGGGAGGCACGGTGAGCGGAGCCTCTAATCTTATCAGCCGCAATGGCGGTAATGGCGTGGTAATATCCGATGCCGCGAGCGTGGGAAACAGTCTGCGGCGGAATTCGATACACCACAATGGAGGGGCGGGGATTAGCCTGCAAAATGGCGCCAATAACGGTATCGCCAAGGGCATAATCACCCGGTTGCGGCCCACTATCGCGGGTACGGCCCCGGCGAATGCTGTCTTGGAATTTTTTGCGGATCAGGAGAATGAAGGGCAAACGTATGTGGCGTCCGGGCTTGCCGGGGCCGAGGGCACCTTTGGCGCCACAGTGGATTTGAGTTCCTACGCGGGGGCCAATCTCACGGTGGTGTGCATTGACACCGGAGGCAACACCTCGGAGTTCAGCGCGCCGTTCCTTATTGATTTGACGGCCCCGGTCATCACGTTGAACGGCGCGGCGTCTTTAACGGCGGAATGTGGCGCGGCGTTCACTGATCCGGGGGCGGTGGCCAATGACGCATCCACCGGCGATCTGAGCAACCGGATTGTGGTTACGGGGGCGGTGGACACGTCCGTAACGGGCACATACACGCTTCGGTACAATGTGTCGGACGCGGCGGGGAACGCGGCTTCGGAAGTCACGCGGACGGTGGAGGTGAGCGACACCCAGGCGCCGGTGGTGACGCTGGTGGGCGCTAATCCATTGACGGTGGAATGTCATGGGACCTTTATTGATCCCGGCGCCACGGCGCAGGACACGTGCGAAGGAGACGTGAGCGGGAATGTGGAAGTGGCGGGGTTCGTGGATGTGGATACGCCGGGGATTTATCCGCTGCGCTACCGGGCCAAAGATTCGTTGTTGCACATGAGTGCGGAAGTCACACGAAATGTCCGGGTGACGGATACG
>CAYXPO010000269.1:0-4260 GCA_964466925.1 uncultured Nitrospirales bacterium | reverse complement strand
GTTGCTAGGCAACGCCACGGTCACCGTGGAATGCAAGAACGGCTACAGTGATCCCGGCGCCACGGCGGCGGACGTATGCGACGGCAACCTGGATGGTGCCGTGCAAACCACGGGAACGGTAAACACGGAGGTTCCGGGGGTGTATACCGTGCGCTATAACGTGCGGGACGCTTCCGGAAACGCCGCCACGGAAATCACCCGGACGGTGACGGTGCGGGATTCCTCAGCCCCCACTATCACGCGGTTGGGGGAGGCGACGGTCCTTGTGGAATGCCACACCGCCTATACAGACGCCGGCGCCACGGCGGCGGATGCCTGCGCGGGCGACCTCACAGAACAAATCCAGGTGTCCGGGACGGTAAACGTCAATACGCCGGGAACGTATACGCTCCGATATGATGTGCAGGACGCTTCGGGGAACGCGGCGGTGCCGCGCAGCAGGTCGGTAATTGTCCGGGATTCAACGAACCCGCAAATAACGCTGACGGGAAGCGCTGAAATGACGGTGGAGTGTGGAAACGTGTTTGTCGAACCAGGGGTCACGGCGGCGGATGCCTGCAGCGGCGATTTGACTGAGCAAATTGTATTCACGGGTGCTGTAAACACGCAAAACCCGGGCGCTTATACCCTGCGTTACAGCGTTCAGGACGCCGCGGGCCGCACAACGCAGGCCACCCGCACGGTAACGGTGACGGATACGCGAGCGCCCGTGGTGAATTTGACGGGGGGCAATTCTGTCACGATTTCCTGTGGCACGATTTATATAGATGCCGGGGCCACGGCGGTGGACGCGTGCGATGGGGTGCTGGCCGCCACCACGGAGGACACGGTGGACAGCTATGTTCCCGGAGATCACATACTCCATTTCACTGCGGAAGATCGGGCCGGGAATGTGGGCACCGCGAATCGGGTGGTGCATGTATCCGAATGCGCGGAAGGCGAAGGGGGCGCACCCAACACGCTGGCGCAATGCCTGGAGCAGTGTGAAGGGGCGCCATGGGTGGATGACGACGGGGATGGTTTATCCGCGTGCGTGGAGACGTGCCTTGGATTTTCCGATGCCACCGCGGATTCGGATGGGAATGGGATACCGGATAATGTGGAAGCGCGGAACATGGACAATGCGGAGGCACGGACGCCCTGCGGGGATCCCGACCATGACAGTTTGACGAATCTGGAGGAATATCTGTTGAATTCCGATCCATTGGACCCGGATGATCCCGATCGTTCGTATTATATTTCACCCCAGGGGGAGGATGTGACGGCCGCGGGTACCTTAACCCGGCCATGGGCCACAATCAACTATGCACTAAGCCGGTTCATGCCGCCCAGCCCGTCGCAGGCGCCGCCCTTGTCTCCGCCATCGGCGGCAAGGCCGGTACGGTTGATAGTGATGCCCGGCGTGTATCAAGAAAATATCCTGATGCTTCCGTATCTGCGCCTTGTGGGGCAGCTCGATCCGTGCACGGAAACGCCCGAAGAACCCCCCGTAACGATTCTGGGATGGATTACCGGGGCCAATCCGAGCGCGCTGTACAACCTTGCAATAGAGGCGGTTGGGGATGCGGATGTGTTGCTGGACATCGAAAATGTTGCCATGAAAGTGTCGGGGGTTGCCTTCCGCGGCACCTCCCGGCGCGCGGCCACGGGCATTTTGATCAATGACGGCACACCCCGGCGAAGCGTGATTGAACAGTGCACCTTCACGAGCCTGGCCATCGGAATTGATATTTGGGGGGCGGTCCCAAGGGTGCGGCGGTGTCTGTTCGAGGATATTTCGCAAGCGGCCATTCTCGTGCGGGCGAATCCGGGGGTTCCGGTGGATCCGTTGGGGAATCAAGAGGATCCCGAGACGGGCTGGAACACCTTCAAAAATTCCGTGAATCCCGGGGGGCCTGCGGTGGTTAACCAACGCGCGGGCTTGGAACTGCTGATGCAGAAGTGCGACTGGGATACCAACAACCCGGCCGTAATCGCCAACCGTGTGGAAGGAAACGTGAATACCACCGCGTATCTGGCTTCGGGGTCGGGAATATTGGCGGCCTCGTTGTATTGCACGGTGTGGAATGCGGCGAATCAGAATCCGATCTTGAATGCGTCGGTGGAGTTGACGCCAAGCAATTTCTTTGAGATCACGAATAATGTGGGCGGTGTTTATGCATTTCCCGCCATTCCGTCAGGCGCGTATACAGTGCTGGTGACGGCGCCGGGGTATGCGGAGAACAGCCAGCCGACTCAAGTGGGATCGGGACAAATGGTGTCCGTGGTGGTTCCGTTATGGGCGGAAATGGGGGAGGGGGAAGGGCCTGTCGAGGGCGGCGCTGAAGGGGAAGGCGGGGGAGAAGGGGAAGGGGAGGATGATTGCGGATGTAACAAGAACAAATTGGGCACGATGCCAGGGTATGGCGATCTTTTCCTGGCGGGACTGGGATTGATTACGTTGTTGGTCTCTTCGGCGCTGTACCGCAGGGAAGAGTAGCGATCAGTGCCCGGAAGTCAATTCGCGGCGTTGTTTTGTGATTTCGCTTCGGTACCGTGCGACGGCTTTTTGGTGCTCCGCCAGGGTCGTGCTAAAGGTGTGTGTTTTCCCGTCGGCATTGGAGACGAAGTAGAGGTACTTGGCCTGGGCGGGTTGGAGCGCGGCGCGGATGCTGTCAACACCGGGGCTGGCAATGGGACCGGGGGGTAGTCCGGCCCGCTTGTAGGTATTGTAAGGGGAATCGGCTTCCTTGTCCTGGTCGAGCATGCGCTGGCCGTATTTGTTCAGTGCATATTGTAGCGTGGAGTCCAATTGGAGGGGCATTTTTTTATCGAGGCGGTTGTAGATAACGGCGGCGATCTTGGGCCGTTCTTCAGGGGCCTTGGCTTCTTCTTCCACCAGGGAGGCCACGGTAATGATTTTGAGCTTTTCGTATTGCCCGGCTTCGGGGATTTCCGCCAGGAGTGCCGTGTACCGCTTTTCAAAGTGTTCCACCATGCGGCGGACCATGGCGGCTTCGGAAGGCTGGCTGTCGAAGAAGTACGTATCGGGCATGAGAAAGCCTTCGAGGGTGTGGGTGGTGAGGTTGAGGCGTGCCAGGAGGTCTTTATCGGCACAAGCCTCGATGAAGGCTGGCGGATTGGGGAAGAGGGCGGCGGTTTGCGGGATGGAGAGCCCCTCGGGGACGGTGATTTTAATCTGGTCGGCGGTAAGGCTGTGATCCGGCCCTTTATACATCAAATGGAGAAGTTGGAGGGCGGAAAGGCCTTTGGGGAGTTCATAGACGCCATGCTTTATAGGCTGTTGGGTCCCATCCAAGCGGAGGGCGATACGGAAGAAGCCTTCGCGGTCCAAGAGGCCCGCCTTTTTGAGCAGCACACCGATTTCGCGTCCGGTGGCTCCTTGCGGGATGGTGACTTCGATCCGGGGTCCGGGTTGGCCGTCGCGGACTACACTGTCGTAAACAATGAACGCCACGGTGAGCGCCGCCATGACGGTCAGAATAAGGGCCACCCCGCCATAGGCGAGCGCGGTGACGAGAATACGCCAGAAGAGGAATCGTTTTTTCGTTGGTTCCAGGGATTCTTCCGCCATGGCGCAATCTTCCTCGTGTTATGCGCCGCGCCGGGCGGCCTGGCGGTCCAGATGGGTTTGCAGAATGTGCGTGGCGGCGATTTTGTCCACCACCTGTTTGCGTTTTTTCCGCCGGACGTCGGCGGCAATCAGCATGCGTTCGGCGGCGGCGGTGGTGAACCGCTCATCTTGTGTAATGATTTCTATCGTGGTCTTGGCGCGGAGTTTTTCGATGAACGCCATGATTTTGTGGGCTTGAGGCCCGGGCTGGCCTTCGCGGTCGAGAGGCAATCCCACGACAATGCGGACGGGCTGGGTTTCCTGAAGGATGCGGCCAAGTTCATCGAGCACGGCGTCCACCGAAGATTTTTGTATCACACTGTGCGGGGAGGCGATAATTTGCAGGGGGTCGCTCAGGGCGACGCCGGTGCGCACGTCCCCCACATCGAGGGCGAGTATTCTTCCTGGCATATCCATGGGTATGGGTGTTTCTCCGAACAGGGGGCACTATATCATTGGGGCGGGGTTAAAAGCGATGTATTGTCTTCGTTTTTAAGGCGGATGGGGCCCTGGAGTTCCGGGTGGCGCGGGGTGACGCCGGCATACGCGGCACGGATTTTGTCCATATCGTTTTTGATATGCCCCGTGAGGTGAACCGGCGCGGTGATGCAACCGAGTTTTCTGGCGTAGTCCAAGTAGCAGGGAAC
>CAYXPO010000268.1:0-6793 GCA_964466925.1 uncultured Nitrospirales bacterium | reverse complement strand
AAAGGCGCACTACGCGGCACAGTGGGCGCACATTGCCCCCAATGGCGACCCGCTGTGGCTGAAACAATTGCGCATACACGGTGTGCATCTGTTCAAGGACACCGAATTTCCCTCCACCCGCATGGAAGAGTGGCGCAAAACCAACATCAGCGCCATCATCAACACCCCTTACAGGAGTTCGCTTGCCCCCGGGGTTGTCAGTCTCAACCGGGAGGCGGTGACGCCTTTTCCATTCACAAACACGGAAGCGGTGGAACTCGTGTTCGTGAATGGGCACTATTCCGAAGAATTGTCCCGCTGGAACTCACTGCCCCAAGGGGTGGTTGCGGGAAGCCTGCGGCACGCCGCCCAGGGACCCCTCGGCCATGTTGTGGAAAACCATTTGGGACACTGTCTGAAAGCCCATAACGCATATACCGCGTTGAATACCGCTTTCCTGTTGGACGGCGCGTTCATTCACATTCCCAAAAATACCCGGGTGGAAATGCCCATCCATATTATCTTTCTTGCCACCGCCGGACAGGAACCCACAGTGACGTATCCCCGCCTGTTGCTGGTGATGGCGCAGGGAAGCCAGGCCCGTGTTGCCATCCGCTACGGTTCTGCAATAACGGCGCAAAATTATCTGAACAATGTGGTGGAGGAAATCGTCCTGGGGCCGGAAGCCCACCTCGACTTTTGCCGCGTGGTGGAAGAGCAGGAGCAAGGCAATCATCTCGCCACCACCGAAGCGCACCTGGAACGCGGCAGCCGCCTCAATGCCTTTGTGGCGGCCTTGAACGGAAACATCGTCCGCAACCAGTTATGCGCCGAACTCGCGGGCGAAGGCGCGGAATGCCTGCTGAACGGCCTCTATTTGAATGATGGGCGCCGCCTGACCGACACGTTCTTCAGTGTGCTCCACGCCCGGCCGCACGGCCTCAGCCGAATCAATGCGAAAGGAATTTTGGACGGCGACAGCAAGGCGGTTTTTCTTGGCAAGGTGCATGTTCATCCTGACGCGCAGAAAACGGACTCCAAACAACTGAACAACAATCTGTTGCTTTCGGAACACGCCACGGTCGAGACAAAACCACAGCTTGAAATATTCGCGGATGACGTTAAATGCACGCACGGGGCCACGGTGGGCGCGCCGCCCCGGGAAGTCCTCTTTTATTTCCGGAGCCGCGGCATTTCGGAAGCGGCCGCGCGGTGCATGCTAACCTGCGGATTCGCCCAGGAGGTGATTAAGGAAGCGCCGGTGCAGGCGGTGCGGGAGTATTTGAGTGCCCATGTCATTGCGAGGTACGCACTCCAGGAGACAAGGTAGCGCCATGAGTGCCGCAACAGCCATAAACGCCCATGCGTGTACGTGCCGGCGGGCCTGTCAGGCCTTTGATGCCGGGCGTATACGCAAGGATTTTCCCATCCTGCACACGAAAGTGCGCGGAAAACCTCTCGTATACTTGGACAATGCGGCCACCACCCAGAAACCGCAGGCGGTCATTGATGCCATCACCCGGTATTACACCGCCCAGAACGCCAATGTGCACCGGGGCGTACATCACCTGAGCCAGACCGCCACCTGCCTCTACGACGACGCCCGGCAGAAGATTGCCGCGTTTTTGAACGCCTCGGTGGAATGCGAGATTATCTTCACCCGGGGAACCACCGAATCCATCAACCTCGTCGCACAATCCTATGGGCGCAAGAATATTCGTGAAGGCGATGAAATCCTCATCTCCCACATGGAACACCACTCCAACATCGTTCCCTGGCAGATATTGTGTCAACAGACCGGCGCGCGGCTGCGGGTCATCCCCATGGATGATGACGGCAACCTTCTCATGGAGGAATTCGACCGCCTGTTAAATCCGCGCACCAAACTTGTTTCCGTGGTGCATGTCTCCAACGCGCTTGGTACCGTCAACCCCATTAAAGAAATTTCAGCCAAGGCGCACACCCTCAACGTGCCGGTGCTGGTGGACGGCGCACAGAGCACCCCGCACACGCGCATCGATCTCAAGGCGCTGGGTTGTGATTTCTTTGCCTGTTCCGGCCACAAAATGTATGGCCCCACGGGCATCGGCATCCTCTACGGCCGCGCGGCAATGCTCGAAGATATGCCGCCCTATCAAAGCGGGGGCGACATGATCCTTTCCGTCACCCTCGAAAAAACCATTTACGGGCGCCTGCCCAGTAAATTCGAAGCGGGCACCCCCAATATCGAAGGCGCCATCACCCTCGGGGCCGCCGTGGATTACCTCAATGCCCTGGGAATGGAGAATATTCAAAAACACGAGCAGGACCTGTTGCACTACGCCACGGAAGCCGTGAAGGCCGTTCCCGGACTGCACATCATGGGCAATGCCCGCGAAAAGGCCGGCGTGCTCGCCTTTACCATGGATGCGGCGCATCCGCATGACATCGGGCAAATCCTTGATGAAGAGGGCGTGGCCGTCCGCGCCGGACACCACTGCGCCCAGCCCGTCATGCAACGCTTCGGCGTGCCCGCCACCACGCGCGCCTCGTTTGGCCTGTATAACACCCATGAAGATGTGGACGCCCTGGTGGCGGCGCTGCATAAAGTCCATAAGGTATTCGAGTGATGGCCGATACACGCGCCCTCTACGAACAGGTCATCCTCGACCATAACAAGAACCCGCGAAATTTCCATGCCCTCGATCCCTGTGACCATCGGATCGAAGGCTTCAACCCGCTGTGCGGCGACCATTTCACCGTCTATGTGAAATTGGATGACGGGCGTATCACGGACATCTCCTTCACGGGCGCGGGCTGCGCCATCTCCAAATCTTCCGCCTCCGTCATGACCAGTGTCCTCAAGGGGAAAACCATTGCCGAGGCCAAAACGCTCTTTACGAAATTTCACCAGATGATCACCGCCAATCCCGGCGACCTTGTTGACGAAGCGGCGCTCGGCAAGCTGCGAGTCTTCAGCGGCGTCCGCGAATTCCCCATCCGCATCAAATGCGCCACCCTCGCCTGGCACGCCATGGCCTCCGCGCTCGACGGCCAGGACAACACCATCAGCACCGAATAAGTCCTCTCTTTCACGCAGCGGCAACCACGGTACAGGACATGCCGGCAAAGGCACCGGCGGAAACAGCCGCTTTGAAAAACCGGCGGTTATCCAATTCCCGCTGAATGGGGAAAGCATGAACGTATTCTCCGGTTGGAAGACAGCTCCGGTTGGCAGACTCGATTGGAGTATTGTATACTGGCATGCGGTAAACAAGCGATGTGGCGGTTCTGCACAGAGGCCTCAGGTTTGGGTGTTGTGTGGAGTTCTTCCTTTCGACACACCTTTTCCAGACAAGGCCGGAAAAGAACACTATGACCAGGCATGATGGATTTTCAAAATGCTTTTTCTGGTTTGGGCATTGGGGATTTGGAGGACAACAAGGGCACGCGGAGGGCGGAGAAACGCCAGCCACTTCCTGTGGGATGCACGGCTTCTCCTTTCTCCTGGTCCTTCTCGCCGCGTGCAGTCTGTCACAGTGCAACCCCGAACCACCCGCCAAGCTGCAACTCTTCACGAATGGAACCATCTATGTTGATGCGGATACCAAAGCCGCCAACGTGTTGGTTCGCAATGGCACGGTAACCGGCGTGAACGTGGATCCCTCCCGTTACGCGTGCGCGGAACGCATTGATTTGAACGGTGCCGTGGCCTATCCGGGTTTCTGCGACAGTCACGTGCACTTGATGGAAACAGGACTGTTTCTCCATGCCGGCGTCAACCTCATCGGCTGCACCGACGCCGATGAGATCGCGGCGGCCTTGACCGACGTTGCCGAAGCCCTTCCGGAAGACGGCATGATCCTTGGCGTGGGTTTTTCCCTGCGCAATTACGATACATGGTCGCTGGCGGACCTGGCGAAGATCGACGCGGCCACGGGGGTCCACTTGGCCTATTTAGGCGATAAACTCGGGCACAATGTGATCATCAACTCGGCTGCAATTGAATACACGGGCCTGACTCCTGCCACACCCGTTCCATTGGGAGGCAAAATGGGGGTCGAGGATGGAAAACTGACCGGCATGTTGCGCGAATCGGCCATGATACTTCCGTCAAACAAGATCTTTACCCTGTTTGACGACGCGGATATCAAGGCCGGCACGCTCAACATGCTCACGCGCTGGGCCTCCTTCGGCTACACCGGAATCGTTGACCTTATGGGAGGTCCGGGCACGCGCATCATGAGACCCGAGATATTCAAAGAGCTTGAGGAAGAAGGCACGCTGCCCGTGCGCGTGCACTACATGTATACCATCTTCAATTTGAACGATGTGGACGACGCCGCAGCGTATATGGGCCACGATACGGACCTTGTTCGTTTTGCCGGAGGCAAGATATTTGTCGACGGCGCCTTTGCCGGAGGCCAGGCGTGGACCAGTTGGACGAACGAACAACTGAATAATGGCTTGCAGGAGATCTACACCGATGATATCGGCGGTCCGGAGCTAAACCTCAACAGGATCGTCGCCCGAGTCGAAGAATATGGAATGAACATGCACTACCATGTTCAGGGAGACAATGCCATTAATGCCGTTCTGGATGCGCTGGAAGCCGTTCTGGCCCAGAAGGGCGAGATAAAGGCGACACACACGCTGATCCATCTCGCCTTTGTTACGCCGGAACAAATCGCGCGCATCAAGGCGTTTAATGGCAAAGTGGTGACCACCACGCAACCGGGATTCTGGGCCGTTGAAGAAGGTACGGAATATTACTACGGCGAACACGCGGATGAAGCCTATCCGATCAAGGCTATGTTCGACGCCGGATTATCCGTCGGCGTGAGCACCGACTTTAGCGTTTCTCCCCTTTTGTACAGTCCGGCCACCGCCGTCATCCGGGTCGCCACAACCGGCGCCGGAAACCCAGCAGTGCATGCGCCCCTATCGGCCCGAGACATGGTCGAGGGTCTCACCTTGGGAAGCGCAAGGACTACTGAAAAGCTCGATACGGGGAAGCTTGATATCGGATACAAGGCGGATATGGTCGTTTTTGACCAAGACCTGTATGCTCTTGAACCCGAGGACTTCACAGCGGCGAATCCCAAGGTGCTCGCCACGTATCTTGGCGGACAACGCGTGTTACGGTAATGGCGGGATCGGCCTCTGCGCGCAGATGTGCGGGGAAGTGCAGATCGTACACGAAAAGCAAACTTGCGAAAGGAATTCATGAATGCCTTGTTCCGTCGAGTATGGCATCACGAGGTGATCATACCGCGCGCTTACGGACTTGGGCATGAGACAGGCCGGAGCGTTGTTGGATGAATTGGGCGAGAACAGGGCGTGGGGGTATCCGCAAGAAAATGGGGCGGGCATTGCGTAGCGGAGCAGGCGCCGGACGGTTTCGGAGGGGACGACGCCAGGAGGATGGTGCGCAGCCAAGAGCCGAAGGAAGCCCAGACAAATTGGGGGACGGTGATGGCCAAGGCGGGCAGGATACCCCGAACCATTTTCCGCACCAATTTCCCCGAATGGCGCGTTTTGTAATTCGGAATCGCTATTCGTACAAAGATTCCTGTCGCATTTTGACGTGGGAAAACAAGGAAAATCCAATGCTTGATCGAACGCATATCGGCCATTGAACGGATGGAGCGGGGCAAACGCTGCCGGCTGAGCGGGCGCTCCCATTACAACCACCAGACCTGGCGGGGGGCGAAACATCGCACCCCGTATTTCCGCCGAAGAAGTGGCGCCGCTACAAGAGCCATCGCCGGGTACGCGCTGTTTCGCGCATCGGCCGAAGAACATGCGGACGCAATCATCCGCCGTACGCGCCAAAAACATGTCAGAACTGCTTGGATCAAAAGAGAAATCCCACTATTCCGCTGTATTAAAAGCGTCTGCCTTGGCAAGAATGATGGCAGAGTTGTATTTCACCCGCCATCCATGGTAAAGTGTAGAAAACTGAAACCAAGCTGGGAACAGGCCAAATGAAACTGAAGCGAACATATTCACTGCTGATGCAACCGTTTACGCGGTTCGTGGCGGTGCATCGCATTTGGCCGAACGGTTCCTGGCCTGGGGCGGTTTCGATGAGATAATCGAAGCCCGATAAAAAGCACTAAGCGCCGCAGGCGGACCCAAAATCCCCTGCGGCGAAGTTTTTTTAGGTCCCGCATGGCGCGGGGCTTTGATTCAACCGAAAGAAGGAACGCAACCATGAATCGAAAGCTGATGCATTTTACGCAAACGGAGCCGGTAGCGAACTGGCGCGTACACACCCCCGGAAACAAAGCACAATACGAAACGGAACACAACAGTAGAGGAGTTTGGGGCCATGTCGAATTACAACCCGGCTTTTTGGGAGATCCCGACAGACCTTGTTGCGCTTGACCGGGTTCCCGCCAGCGCTGGATTATGGTATGAAACCAGCGTGGACCGGGAACGGCGGTATGCGTTGCGCGACTTCTTTGAAACCGTGCAGCCGGCCGTTCATTCGTTGATTGATTCGGAATTAACGGGCCGGCAGCGTGAAGTGGTGAAATTGTATTACGTGTATGGAAAGACCCAGGAGGACATCGCGGCCATCCTGAACCTGACCCAATCCACCGTGAGCCGGCACTTGTTCGGCACCTCGCGGGGCGGGAGAAAGGTCGGCGGGGCCATCCCGAAACTGCGCAAGGCCATTGACCGCGGCAGCCTCCCGCAAGTGGACAATGCCCTCAGCCTCTTGCAGACCCGCCTGGCCCAGGCCGTGTAATCCTTGACGGCGCCGGAACCCGCCATCGAGTAGGAGGGGGAGGTAATCCTCCCCCGACCTCTCACACCACCGTACGTA
>CAYXPO010000267.1:2596-6809 GCA_964466925.1 uncultured Nitrospirales bacterium | reverse complement strand
CCGCCGGGGAAGGCGCGCGGCGCTCCATTCTCGTGGCTGAACAGGAAAAGAGCCGCGTGGTGTTGCTCGAGTATCCGGGAGACCCGGCCCATACCCACTTTCTTGTCCCCGCGCCCCTCCACCCCATGGCGGCATTTCCGGCGTATCTCGAAAATGCCATGGCCTTGGCGGCGCGCGCGGTGCGCTGGGCCGCACACCGGGAAGGCACATTGTGGATAGCCGCCGTGGCCGACATGGCGCCGCAAGGCCCCCCGGACGAGGAGATTCCACCGGGGTATCCGCGCGAGTTTGTGCAAATGATGCGCGACCCCTCCCTGCGCCAACCGATGCGCCCCTACCGCATGCAATTGAACCGCCCCGCGGAACACAATTACACGGTGTCGGTGCAGCTTCGCCAGCCCGATACCACGGTGCAGCTTGCCTATACCTGTGATATGCCGTTGAAAAAGGGAATGAATTCGTATCCGGTGGATCTATTGGTGGGGCCGGGGGAATACATGGCGGATTTCTGGATTACGGGCAAGAAGGGCGTAGTGGACTGGTTCACGAAGCAAGTACAGGTGGGGGGCTGGCCCGAATTGTCATCGGTCGAATATGGCAAGGATTTCCTGTTCCCGAACGACACCCTGGAGGTGACCGCGGCGGTGCGCGCCAATCTTCGCACGGACCGCCCCTGCACAATCTATGCGCGCGCCACCGACCCGATTACCAGCGCCTCCACGCCCGGCGGGCGGTTGGTGGCGGAGGCGCAGGCCGCACTCACCAAAGAAGGCGGCACGGCCGTGCTTCGGCTGTCCTTCGCGGATTTGATGGCCCCCATGGTGAAAATAGAAGTGTTCGCGGTGGAGGGTGAAGGGCGTGTTTTCTCGCCGTGGGAATTGAACTGTTCCAGCCGGGATTTCCGGTACCTCACGGTTCGCAAAGCCTGGCAGGCCCCCGGCATCACTTTTTTGGTGCGCGCCCGGCATGCCGAAGAATACAACGCGCGTCATTTTCTGGGCTGGCTGCATGCCTTGGGCGTGGATTCCGCGCTGGTACCGGGAACGGAATCCGATTTGTTCCATTCGGCGGGAATTGGATTGCGCGCGTTGCCGGAACTCACTACGGAACGGTTGACGGCCTCCGCGCCGGATGGGAATGTGCTGGACCCCGCCCTCCGGGGGACAGTGCGAAAGGCGCTGGGAGAAATCGCGGCGCGGTATTGGGCGGGCGGTTCTGGAGACTATGTGCTGCATCTGCCTGCGCCCCGTCCGGACGCCCTGCTGAAAATCCCGAGGCTTCTTGAAGGATTTCCCGCGTATTTGAAGGGGCGTTATGGGCACATTGCCGCACTGGAGGCCTCCTGGGGCGCGGGATACGCCTCATGGGAAAACGCGGTTCCGCTGTCCGCCGCGGACGCGGCAACGCAGAAACGGTTTGCGCCGTACGTGGATTTCGCCCACTACTCCGATCAGATTATGGAGGACGGCCACCGTTTTATACGGGATTCATTGCGCGGTGTGGATAAGGAGGCACGGCTTGGCGCATTGATACAGGACGGGGATGTCTGCTCTTTTTTCGGTGCGGCGGACTTTGCCGCCGCGGAGGTGAACGGAGCCCTGCTCAATACTCCATGGCCTTCTCCGCAAAAGGGTGGCAATTTTGCCGCCGTGGCGTTTTCTTGCGGCGCTTCTGATGGGAAGAGTTCTCAATGGTGGCCTTGGAATGCCTTGTTTCATCAGGTGCCGGGGTTGTGGTGCATCAACGAGGAAAAACCGGATTCGGAAAATTCCTTTGAGGAATATCTGACTCCGGAGGGTCGTCTTACACCCTATATGTACGCGCTGGTCCGTACGGTGACGGAATTAAAACAGGGGCTTGGACCCTTGTTGCTTGCCGCCGCGCCGGACCCCATCCATATCGGGATTGTGGACAGCCGGTCCAGCCGCCACCTGAATGATGTCTACCGGTATGCGGGGGTGGACTATGGACAAAGCCGGGCGGCGTTTTGCCACATGCTTGATCGCCTGAACATGCGGTATGAACGCCTCCTCACCCCCTTGTCCACGCAGGCTATAAAACAATACCGAATTCTCCTTCTTCCCTTGGCCTGCGCCCTGAGCGACGCGGACATCCAAACCCTTCAGCAATTCGTCCAAGGCGGCGGCACGCTGATTGCCGACACGGTTCCCGGGCTGTTCAATGAACACGGCGTGCTCCGGAACGCCTTCCCGTTGGCTGATGTATTCGGTGTTCGGTACCATGGCCTTGGGAAAATGGTGCATGCGGACGGGGAAGTGACGATGGAGGCGAAAACACATCCACTGAAGGCCATGGATGCCGACGGCGCAGTGGAACCCCAAGACGCCGTGGCAGCCGGCCATGCCGGAGATGCGCCGGTCTGGCTTTCCACCGCGAAAACGCTGTTGTTGAATCACCGGTTGCCCGGTATGGAATCCGACCCGGTGCTTCTGGATTATTTTCTCGGCATTTTGACGGCATCGGGAGGCAAACCGGCATGGGGGCCCGGCATCAAGGGGAAAAAGCCGTTCCAAGGGAATAGTTTCCACTTTCGGTATGGGGCGGCGGAAATTACGGCTGTTTTAACGGCGCTGGATGCGCCGGAACAGCGCATTGTGTTGCCGTACTCGAAAAAAGACCATGTTTATGATCTGCGTGCGGGAACGCGGATACGCAAGCCCCACCATGCGGTCCGGCGGATTGGTCCGGGCGATGCCTGCGTCTATTCCGCCTTGCCCTATGAGGTTGCCGGGATCACCATCACAGCGCCCGCGGGCATCGTGGCCGGCCGAAGGCTTCCCGTCCAAATTGCCCTGCGCACGAAACAAAACTTGCCGGGCGATCACCTGGTATGTCTGGATCTCCAGCCGGACAAGGGTGCGCCGCTGCCGCATTACCGCCGCTATGTTCCATGCCCCAACGGAATGGGGGAAACCTTCATCCCGTTGGCAATTAATGAGGCGCCCGGCCGGTACGCACTCCACGCGCGCGACCTCTTGACGGGCAAAGACACTTTTGTGCATATTGGCCTATCAGGACCCCTGCGATGACACAATGCAATCCAACCAAAGGAGTATATGCATGCATGACAAAGCCAAGCTGGCCGGAATACTGCTGGGCGCGGTTATGGCGGCAACCATGAGCGCCCCGGGTGTATGCACCGGGGAAAACGCGCCCGCGCGGGCATATAACGGCCCTTATACGGGCGAATACCTGAACCGGGTGGCGTTCCCGTTGGGAGGGATTGGCGCGGGAATGATTTGCCTGGAAGGTACGGGCGCCCTTTCGCATGTTTCCGTGCGCAACAAGATGGATGTGTTTAATGCGCCCTGTATTTTTTCGGCGGTCTGCGTGAAGGGAGCGAAAGGGAATGTGGCGCGGATTCTGGAAGGGCCGATTCCCGATTGGAAGTATTTCGGAATGCCCGGCACGGCTAACGGCGCCACGGGAACCAGCTTTGGCCTGCCCCGTTTCGACGCGGCGGAGTTTGTGGCGCGGTTTCCTTTCGCCACGATAACGCTTAAAGACGATGATATCCCGCTGGAAACCATGCTGACCGGCTGGAGCCCGTTCATTCCTGGCGATTCCGATAATTCCAGTCTTCCCGTAGCGGGGCTGGAATACACCTTCCGTAATCCCACCGTACAACCGATAAACAGCATTTTTTCGTTCAACACGAAGAATTTCATGGCGTTGGGAAACAAAAATAACACCATAAAATCAACGGATAACGGATTTGTGCTCTGGCAGGACGGAGACGAAAAGCATCCGGAGGAAGAAGGCGGTTTTTCGGCATTTGTGCTGGAGGATAATGCCGTGGTGGACCACTGCTGGTTTAAGGGCGGTTGGTGGGATTCACTGACCCTCGCCTGGCGCAACATTCAAGAGGGAATCATGCGCGACAATCCGCCGGTGGACGGGGAATGCCCCGGGGCATCCTTGTTTGTTCCGTTCTCGCTTAAACCGGGCGAAAGCAAAACCATCCGCCTGCTGTTCACCTGGTACGTGCCGAAGACGGATATCAACTTTGGCAAGGACCCCAAGGCCTGCAGCGGAAAGGAGTGTTGCCCGAAACAGTATCATGAGCCGTGGTATGCAGGACATTTCAAGAGTTTGAAGAAGGCGGAACACTACTGGCGGAAACATTATGCGGAGCTTCGCGAAAAGAGCGCCGCGTTCCGCGACGCCTTCTATGATACGACCCTGCCTCCGG
>CAYXPO010000267.1:0-2586 GCA_964466925.1 uncultured Nitrospirales bacterium | reverse complement strand
GAAGTGGTCGAGGCGGTGGCGGCCAACCTGACGATCCTGAAGTCGCCCACGGTGCAACGGCAGGCCGATGGACGCCTGTGGTGCTTCGAGGGGTGCTGCGACAATAGCGGCTGCTGCCACGGTTCCTGCACCCACGTATGGAATTACGCTCAGGCCATCGCGCACCTGTTCCCCGATCTGGAACGCAGCCTGCGGGAAACCGAGTTCACCGTGAGTCAGGATGATCGCGGCCATCAGATGTTCCGGTCCAACCTCCCGATCCGGCCCGTCGAGCATGATTTCCATGCGGCGGCGGACGGGCAATTGGGCGGGATCATGAAGGTCTACCGGGAGTGGCGCATTTCAGGGGACACGGAATGGATGAAACACTTGTGGCCCAAGGTGAAGCAGAGCATGGACTTCTGTATCGCCACCTGGGACCCGCGTGGCAAGGGAACTCTTGAAGAACCGCATCACAACACCTATGACATTGAATATTGGGGACCGGACGGGCATTGCACCAGTTTCTACCTGGGCGCGTTGACCGCCGCCATCAAAATGGGCGAAACCATTGGGGATAACGTCGAGCAATACAAGAACCTGCTGCAAAAAGGACAATCCTTCCTCGAAGCGGAACTATACAACGGTGAATATTTCTTTCAGAAAATCCAGACCGAAGGATTAAACGCGAAATTTACACCCATAGATGCCTCGTCCAATGGGAAGGGGTATTCGGACATCGTCAACTTGCTGAATGAGCAGGGGCCAAAATATCAATATGGCACCGGGTGTCTGTCGGACGGGGTGTTGGGATTTTGGATGGCACGCGCCTGCGGCCTACAGGACCCCATCGCCGACCCCGCAAAAGTGAAAAGCCATCTGGCGTCCGTGTACACCTATAACCTTCGGCGGGACTTGTCGGATCACGCAAATCCCCAGCGGCCTTCGTATGCAATGGGGCATGAAGGCGGACTTTTGTTGTGCTCCTGGCCCAAAGGCGGCGCGCTCGCCATTCCTTTCGTCTACAGCGATGAAGTATGGACCGGCATCGAGTATCAGGCGGCGGCCCACATGATTCTCGAAGGCATGACGGACAAGGGCTTGGAAGTGGTCCGCATCTGCCGCGACCGCTATAACGGCATTCGCCGCAACCCCTTCAACGAATACGAATGCGGCCATTGGTATGCCCGCGCCCTTTCCAGCTACGGATTGCTTCAGGCGCTGACCGGCGTCCAATACGATGCCGTGGACAAAACCCTCTCTGTTGACTCCCGCTTGGGCAAGGATTTCAGAAGCTTCCTGGCCACCGCCACCGGCTTTGGCACCGTTGGCCTGAAAAACGGCGAACCCTTTATCGAAGTGAAGACCGGGGCCATCGAGGTGAAGCGGTTTGTAACGTCACAGTAGGAGCAAGGGTATTGGGATGGTATTTTCCGCTGTCCCAAGCGACATGGCCTTGAACCAGGCGGCCAGGCAATTGGCCCGGCTCCTAAACAGGAGGCCCCGGGCCGCTTGTTTTGGAGGGAATGCCGCACGTAAAAATTAGCTTGTTAGCAAGGGGTTTGTTTCGTATAATACCTCTTTTGCAATTGTTTGTATTTAACCATGTACGGGAGCGTGGGGATTGTCGGGTATGGATAAGATTTTGACGGTTAGCGATGTCGCGGATGTGTTAAAAGTCAAAGAGATTACCGTCCGGGAGATGTTCCGGACAAAGCGGTTGCGTGCATTCAAGATGGGGAAATCTTGGCGCACGACGGAAGTGATGTTGCAGGAGGATATCGCGGCGCTGGCACGCGGCGAGATGCCGGTGGAGGCGCCCGATCCTGCCCCGAAGGAGGAACCCGCCAAGGCGGCGCCGGCCAAACGCGGACGCAAGCCGCGCGTAGTGAGCCTGGAAGTTGATCCGGACCCGCCGGTGATCCCCAAGAAAGAGAAAGCCGAAGACCTGCAGCAGTTTCTGTTTTAACCCCGCATTGGAGCCGTATTATAGTAGACGATAGGGCATGCGGGATGTGCGTTGGGCAAGTACGGAAGAGAATCCCATGAGTTGCCACCTGTTCACCTTGTTCTGTTGGTTGATTGTCTGGGCTTACTGGTTTTATTCCGCATGGGGAACGAAAAGGAACCGGGCAAGCCGGCAAGGAATTCTTTTGCGCGTGTGCATCCGGCTTGGGTCCACGGTGAGCTTTGTCCTGGTGTTCTACCCGCATTTGTCCGCTGCGGGGCTCGGGGTGAGATGGTTGCCGGAAAATACAATCCTTGCCTATGTTGGCGCACTTCTGTGTGCGTTTGGGCTCGCGTTCGCCCTTTGGGCCCGATACACCCTGGGGGCCAATTGGAGCGGCGTGGTAACGTTGAAGGAAGATCATCAACTCATGCAAACAGGCCCCTACGCGGTGGTCCGGCACCCCCTTTATGCGGGATTCCTCCTGGGCATGTGTGGCACGGCCCTCGCCTTGGGCGAGGTCCGGGGCGTGCTGGCCTTTGTTTTGATGAGCGCCACGTTTGCGAAGAAAATGCACGACGAAGAACAATTGATGCTGATGCAATTTCCGGATAAATACCCACCGTACAAAGCGCGCGTGGCAAGGGTGATACCGTTTC
>CAYXPO010000266.1:0-6827 GCA_964466925.1 uncultured Nitrospirales bacterium | reverse complement strand
CCTCCTGCTCCGCCTGATAATAATGGTCAAAACCGATGTCCTTCAGCGATTTGAGAACTTGAGAACCGCGATCATCAATTCGGTGCGGCTTTCCCACAAACGCCACCACCACATCGCGGCCCGCCGCTTCATTTAACAACACTTCGGAATGGCTCGCCGCAATGATTTGCGATTGTTGTTTCGCTGCAATGGATGTGATTAAGCCATAGGTTTGCCGTTGCCGGAGAATTTCGAGATGGGCATCGGGTTCATCCAACAGGAGAACCGTTTTCGGGTTGGCATAGAGATGCGCCAAAAGCAACAATGTTTGCTGCAACCCCCTCCCGGCGGAAGACAAATCAAGTGTAGTACCACTCTGCTCCTTGTATTCCATGAGAATCTCACCCCGTTCCGCAATATGTTTGGGGGGAAGCAAGATTACACCAAAGAGATTCCGTATGTTTTCCAGCATTTGATTCCAATGGCTTTGTTCGTCATTCGAATATATTTGAAAACAGAGATTGCGAAGCACTTGGGCGGTCTGGCCTTCGCCTATCAGTACATTAATTCGTCCTTGTTCCCATTTAGGTTCTGTTGCCGCAAGACCCGACATGGGCGGCAGGAAAGCCATGCGGGCTTCTGCCGCTTCAACCGGCACGGGCATGCGGTTTGTTTTGTTCCCATCTCCAATACGCAAGGGGCGGCAGTAAAAAGATTCATCATTGGCAAAGTCGAATTCCAGTCCACATGTCCATGGTTTTCCATTCGTTACGCCATCCACGATTACTTCAATGAGGACATTTTGTGTCTTGAGTTCTTTTCCATTTCTGGACATATTCCGCACATGAAGATCGCGCCAAAACAGATGGGCATCCGGGACAGGTAATGCAATAAGGTCCCGCCGATTAATGGTGATCCCTGGCCGGTTGGCGGGGGATTCTTTTCCGGATCGTTTTTCATTCCAGCGCCGGAGGCCCATCTCCCAAAGCACCAATGCCTGCAATGCGGTTGTTTTTCCGGAATTATTGGGGCCAATGAATACCGCGGCCTTGCCAAGCTCGATATCCACATTTTCAAACCGCTTGAAGTTTCGTATCCTCAATCGTGTCAGCATCGCGCGCTCCCATGCAGCAATAAGTTCCGGTTCCAAGTTTCCCACAAAACCGGGACATGGAATTACTTTACCGCACCCCGTACACGTTCGCAAACTTCCTGTTCTATTTGTCGCACCCCCGGATTCCGGTCCTCGGCATTCGTCCGGGCATCTATGGCGTGAGTCCTGAACAGTTGCACAAACGTGGCGTGAATCACAGCCCTTTCACGTGCCAGCCCCAGCGGTAGTGGCGCCGGAGATGCTTGTTGGCCTCATCGTTATTGGTGAACTTCAATTTCCCGGCATCCCATTCGAGGGTCTTGCCCGGGAACCGGTTTGCGACATTGGCGAGGAGCACGGTTTCCGCCAGGGGGCCGGAAAAATCGAAATTGGCGCCGGGTGTTCCATTGCCGAGCGCCGCCTCTACGAATTCGTGATAATGATCCACCGGTTCGAGTTGCGGCTGCGGATAATTCGCGAATTTTTCCACGGGATACAAATGCGGCGGCCCCACGTGGGGAATAATCAAGGTGCCGTCTTCACCGATGATCATGGAACCGCTGGGAGGAAGTTCATGTCCTTTGGGGAGATGCGGCGACAACCCGGCGTCCGGTTTTTTCTCGCCATCCATCCAAGTGCCGTTTAGGGTGGACCCCGCGGTCAGGGGGGTTGCCGGGAACACATAACGGGCGATGGTCCACGCGGGATACACCTCCTCGCTGACGCATTCCGCCTCCGCCGTCACCGAGCGCGGCGCGCCGACGCCCAGCGCCGTAAACACCGGGTCGAAGATATGACAGCCGAAGTCGCCCGTGGCCCCGCCGCCAAAATCGCGCCAGCATCGCCATTTGAACGGATGGTAGAGGCCTTTTTTGTAGGGACGCTTGGGCGCCACGCCGATCCAGAGCTTCCAAGCGACATTCGGGGGAATGGGGTCTTTTCCTTCCGGCCGCTTCTTGTCCGGCATCGTATACACCGCCGCGCACCACGAATGCCATTCCTTCACCTTGCCAATGGCGCCGTCTTTCAACCACCGCACCGCCTTCCGGTAAAACTCATGCGCATGAATCTGAATGCCCATTTGGGTGGCCACGCCGTATTCTTTCGCGGCCAGGCGCAATTGCCGGGCCTCGTACACCTCATGCGTCAGCGGTTTCTCGCAAAACACATGGATATTCTTCCGGATCGCCGTCATGGCGGCCGGGGCGTGCATGTGGTCGGGTGTGGAAACGTTCACCGAATCAATCTTTCCCGCCTCCTTGTCGAACATCTCCCGCCAATCCCGGTACAACCGCGCGCCCGGATACTTCTGTGCGGCCTTTTTCAGGGTGTTTTCATCAATGTCGCACAGTGCATACACCTGAACTTTGCCGCTGCTGTTGATGCACTCCAAATCGGATGCGCCCTGCCCCCCCACGCCGATGGCCGCGTGTTGCAGCTTGCCGGACGGCGCCGCCGCAAAACTCAGGCGCGGAACAATAAGCGGCAGGGCAAGCCCCGCCGCCGCCGCCTGCTGGATAAAGGTTCTCCGGTTGATGTGTCTCGTCATGATTCCTTCTCCTATGATGGTTCACCGCCGCCGCGCTGAGCGGAATTGATTGTATGCAACACGCCCGCACATCATAGCGCGCCGGAGCAGTTCCGCGTCAAGCAGTGCACAGCCAAAACCGGCAGGGCGCTAATGGAAGGCGTTTCTGTTTCAAAAAAGGCTTTTGTTTTATGGCGGGCATAGCCCCTTGATTCGCAGGCGTTTATTGCGGGCTTCGTTTTGTGCGGCCGGGGCGTGGTTTGAACGTTTGGCGGAGCGTATGGTAGCGTGACCCGAATACTTCAGAATATCTGGGATGGGAACATGTTTCGGGACAAGAAAGTGGTCGTGGTGATGCCGGCGTATAATGCGGCGGTGACGTTGCGGCGCACGCATGAGGAGGTGATGGACCAGGGGGTGGTGGATTTGGTGATTTTGGTGGATGACGCAAGCCGCGATGCCACCACGGAGATTGCGCAATCCCTCCCCTGCACGAAGGTGTTCCGGCATGATGTGAACCGGGGGTATGGGGGGAATCAGAAGACGTGTTACCGGATGGCGCTGGAGGAGGGGGCGGATATTGTGATCATGGTGCATCCGGACTACCAATACACCCCCAAGCTCATCCCGGCCATGACGGCGCTCATCGCCAACGGGCTGTATCCCTGCGTGCTGGGGTCGCGCATTCTGGGGGGGCAGGCGCGGCGCCAGGGCATGCCGGGGTGGCGGTATGTGTCGAACCGCTTCCTGACGCTGTTCGGCAATATCGTGATGGGGGCCCAGTTGTCGGAGTTCCATACCGGTTACCGCGCCTTCTCGGCGGACCTGCTGCGGCAGCTTCCGTTGGAGGAGAACTCGGACGATTTCGTGTTTGACAACCAGATGCTGGCGCAGATTCTGTGGTTTGGCCACACCATCGCGGAAGTCACCTGCCCGACGAAATATTTCGAGGAGGCGTCTTCGATCAATTTCCGGCGCAGTGTAAAGTATGGGGTTGGCTGCTTGTGGACGGCGCTCGAGTTTCGCCTGGCGCGGCTGGGCTGGCGCCGCACGCCGCGTTTTCCCCAATATTCTCCGAACCCCTAAGAAAGGCGCGCCATGCGGGAAACCAACCGGTTCCAGGATTTTTTTGAGGATCCCCGGTATGCCGCGTTGAAGAATTATCTTTACAATTATTTGCTGCGGAAGCGCGGCATCAACAAGGCATTGAACGGGGCGGCGCCGGCGGGGTGGATGCTCGAGGCGGGGAGCGGCCTGACGCCGATTATCACGGACACGGAGGCGGTGGTATATTCCGAGCTTTCCTTCTTGGCGCTGAAAACGCTCAAACAGGTCCACGGCAAGGGGCGGTATGTGGCGGCGGACGTCACGCGCCTGCCATTCAAATCAGGCGCATTTGCGCGGGTGGTCTGCTCGGAGGTGCTCGAGCATGTCCCGGAGGACCGGGCCGCGGTGCGGGAACTGGCCCGCATGGTGGAGGCAACGGGCCTGGTGGCGATCACCTTTCCCCACCGGAATGCCTATTTCGCGTTTGACGACCGGTTTGTGCATCATTTCCGCCGGTATGAGTTGGCCGAGATGGCGGCGATGCTTGAAGAGGCGGGGTTGCACCCTGTGAAAATCCAAAAAGTGCTGGGGCCGTTGGAAAAGGTGATCAGCTTGGCGCTCACCCATGCCTTTGCGGTGCTGGAGCGGCGCAACCGTGCACGGCCGCAAAAAGAGAAACGCGGCGGACCCAATCCGGTTGTGATTTGGACATTTAAGTGGGCGAACCGTCTTGCCGCGGCGGCGGTGTGGCTGGATGCCCGCTTGGTTCCCCGGCGGTGGTCAACGGTGCTGCTCCTTTTGGCGCGGAAAAACAGTCCGAAATAAAAGAATTTTATGATTTTTTGTCCGCAGTGGAATTACAGATGGGAATACGAATTTCATGAATAGTGTTGCGCGTTGCCTCCGAGGCGATTTTCAAAAGCGGGAAGTGCGGTGGTATTTGGCGGCGGAAGCCCTGATCTTCTGGGGACTGATTTTCCTTTGCTGGAGTGTGTATCCGAAGGAGAATCATTATTCCATCCTGACCCACACCTTCAGTTTTCTCGGTAGTTTCGAACCATTCCATAATCCGGAGTGGTGGTGGCTGTTCAGTATTGCCATGATCTTCTGGGGCACGGCCACCCTCCCCGTGGTATTGTTTCTGTACCGCTGTTTCCGGGTGATGTCACGATGGGCGGCGGGCGCGGGGGCGGTGTTGTTCGCGCTGGGATGTCTCGGCATCGCGCTGGTGGGGATTTTTCCCGACGCGCATGGAAACGTCGTCGGTGCGTGGGAATGGACGGACATTCACGAGAAGGCATCCATCCTGGTGGCGGCGGGATTCACCCTGGGCATCCTGTGGCATGGGCTGTTGCTGCTGGCGGACCGCGTGGCGTTGAAACGGCTGTCCGGAAACGGCTCCTTCAATTACCGCGGCGTGCTTTGGCCCTATGTGTTTTGGGGAACGGTGGCGTGCGTGGCGGTTCATTTCCAGATTCAATCCTCCCTGTACTATGCACAACTGAAAATGGCCGCCGCGCTGTCGGGGAAATCCATCGGGAGCCACTGGGCGGAGACCATAGGCACGCGCTATTCGTTTCCGCTGTGGGAAAATATTGTCATTTATGCACTCTTCATTTTTATCGTATGGTTTACCGCGGCGATGTCGAGCATGTGTTCCGCGGAGAAACAACTTCACTCCTGAAAACCGCAGGCTTTGTTTTTGCCCCGCCAATAGCGGCGCGTCCAATAGGGGCGCACATCCCCGCCGGCATGGGCCTGGAGGACCGCATGCGTCCATTCCCCGATAAGGCGGGCATGCTCATTGAAGGCGTCCTGGGAATCCGGCGGTGTTTCCATCCAAGCGGATTCAAGGGCATCGCGCGGGGCGGTAACGATGGAAGACAACTCCTGGGGAGTGCGCATCACCCGCCGGTGCAGTTGTTCGTGTTTCCACCAGAAGGCATCGGACACTTGTCCATTGGGCGGAACGCCCAAATCCACGGGCCGCTCCACGGATACCGGCTTAAAGAGGCTCAGGCAGGGCGCGGCGGTGGCCGTGGCCCAATGCCGGATGCGGTTCGGGGTGAGTTCCGAGACCCAGGAGGCCGTGGTCTGTGCGTTGGCCGCCACGCCGCCCGCGTGCATGCACAGCGCGTGCATGCCGCCGTTGAGAAACCGGTACCGTGGCTCTTCCGAATCCGCGCCATGGTCGCGGAGAATCTGAAAGAGATCGCGCGCCGTCCGGACGTTTTGCGCCAGGGTTTCCGCGCGCGGCCTCCGGCGGCGTCCGCAAGCGATGGAGGTCTTGACCGTGTCGGAATGTTCTTCCGCGAAGCCGGGAAGGGTAAGGGCGTTTGAAATGGCGCGGATACCGGTGATGCGCTGTACCGCCCAATATTTCCCGGCGGTTTCCAGGACGAAGGCGTTTCCGGGGTCCGCCACGATAAAACTGTTGTGGTAGAGGAGGTTGGGGTTGTGCTGATCACATGCGCCGCCCTGCCCATGCGCCGCGATCAGTTCCGTAATCCGTGTGCAGGCGGTTTCGGCGGTATCCGCGCGTTCCAGCGCCAGACGCAGCAGGTCCATGCCGGTGAGACCGGACCGCGCATACGGTTGCCGGGTGAAGACGGCTTCATTGCCAATGACCACGCCGTGTTCATTCGCGCCCATTTCCGCGCCCCACATCCAGAAAGGGCGGCTCAGGAGCACTGCATGGGTTTCGCGGGCTTGGGGAATTTCGAGCCAGGTGCACCGTACGGATTCGCCGGAAGGATGGGTTCGCGGCGGATGCCATTCCAGCACCTGGGCCTCGTTGGGATTGCGGTCGGAATTCTTTGCAAAGAGAATCCGGCCCGGCTCCACGATGACCAGCGTATCGCACATAATCGCTCTCCAAACGATCCTCATGCCGTATTTACGCGCTGCATCACAAAGCGAGGATCGGGTTAATTCATGGCTTCGCAGGTGTATACGCGAAACCAGCCGTTATGGAACACCGGTTTGAAGCGTATCTTTTCCCCGGGTTTCAAATAGGGGGAATCGAGCAACCATTCATCCGGGGAAGGGCCCGGGCGGAGATACGGTTTCAGGTAGCTGGCGCGATGATGGAAATTGATCAATTTCGTGGAGGCGATTTGCGCCTCCAGTTCGGGACCCGCCAGAATCACGAATTTTGGATGGAAGTCCGCCAGGTAGGCA
>CAYXPO010000265.1:0-6828 GCA_964466925.1 uncultured Nitrospirales bacterium | reverse complement strand
TGCAGGCCTTCTGTTCTTTTTCCTCGTCTATGTTCACATTCTCAGCACAGCTGCGGACGTACCCGAACACAACGCATTCACTCAATTCTATAAAATCAACGCCATTCTGGATGGGTTGTATCAAGGCCATTGGCGTTGCGCGGACGTGCTCCAGCATGGCGATTTCGGCATTTGCACCTTCGATGGCTTGGACGGGGAAGGAATCATTCTGGAAGGCGTTCCGTATCAGGCGAAGGCCGATGGCACCGTGATCAAGGTTCCGGACGATCTGACCCTGCCCTTCGGTTCCATTACCTTCTTCAAGCCTTCACAAACGATTCCCCTCGCGGACATATCGGATTATGAACACCTGGAAGCCGCACTGGATGAAGCCGTGAAGGACAAAAACGCCTTTTATGCGGTCCGCATTGACGGGGTGTTCAGTCTTGCAAAGGCCCGAAGTTGTCCCAAACAGAGCAAACCCTATCCCCCGCTTGTGGAAGTGACCAAAACGCAGACCGTGTTCGAGTGGAAGGACGTCGAAGGGTCCCTGGTGGGATTCCGGTATCCCCAATACATGCAGGGTCTCAATCTTCCCGGTTATCACCTTCATTTCCTGTCCAAGGACCACACCAAAGGCGGGCACGCGCTCCAATGCGCCTTTGACACCGCGCAGGCCTCCCTTGGCGAAATCCGCGCCTTCAACATGGTCCTGCCCGAATCGAACGAGTTCGCGGCCAAAGACCTTTCCGGCCACCGAGAACAGGAACTCAACGCCGCCGAACGCGAACGAAAATAACCCGACCCCGCATTACAGGACAACCGCCATGGAACTCAGTGATTTTCCGCGTCCTTAAAAAGCCGTTCTTGTATGGCGGTAACGGCCTCGATCCTTTTTTGCACACGATTCATGAAAAAATCGGCGGTATCGCCACTGGTAAAGATCAACACGCCGGTGGACTGATCCGGCTTGAACCACGCCATGGTATGAACGCCCTGATCCCCCCCACCATGGCCCGCCTCAACCGAACCATCCTTCTGTTCCAATAGAATCCATCCCAATCCCTGATGGGCGGCAATGTCCCGATCCTGAACCGTGAGCATTTGTTGGACGGTCCCGGGCTGCAAAATTCTGACGTCCTCCAGTATGCCATGATTCATAAAGGCTCGAAAAAACCGGCTGAACTGCAACGTGCTTGTACGAAGCTGTCCAGAGGGATAATCAGGATAACCATATTGCCCATAGGGGCAATAAATCGGAATACCCAGAAAACTCAGATCGCGATAGGGCATCGCAATATGTACAGGATCCAGATCACGCAAAAACCACCGGGTTTCGCTCATGCCCAACGGTGTAAAAATATGCGCATTACAATACGCATCAAAGGGTTCTCCCGAAACAACTTCCACCAGATATCCAAGCAAGGCGAATCCGAGATTCGAATACGACCACTCACTTCCCGGACATTTTTTCAGAAAGCATTCCGAGGCATGGTACCAGCGCCCGCTCGGCGTATAAAAGCCTTCCAACACTTCCCGTAACGATATGGGGGAATCCGCACCATACTCATACAATTCGCCATACACGTCTTCATTGTCCAACAAGCTGGAAGTATGTGTAAGCAACATCCGCGCCGTAATGGCTGTTTCCGGGCAATACGGATTGCGAATCACGAACGGAAGGACAGCATTTATGTCCGCGTCCAAATCAAGCCGGCCGGTTTCCGCCAACTGCATCGCCGCCGTGGCCGTAACCAGTTTTGAAATGGAGGCCAACTGGAACAATGTCTCCGGCGCCACCGTCCACTGTTCCCGGATATTCGCCCAGCCATACCCCTTCGCCCACACCACCGCATCTTTGGAAAAAACCGCCGCTGACAATCCGGGGATATGCGCCTTTTTCATGTGGTACTGGATGAAACCATCCAGGTCCGCAGGCGGCGTACCGGGACATCCGCTAAGAAATCCGAACAACAAACCAGCCCCAAGGAAACACCCCGAAAACCACACCTTTCGTATGATTTTATTCTTTCTCAACAACATCGCACACTCCTCTCCTGTACGCAACACCCGATCATTCTACCATCAACACCCGTTTTCATTTCCTCGCCGTGGTGCCTGCACAATCCCGTCATAGCGCCAAGGCGGCAATGATTCCAATCGCGATGGCCGACGCCACCCCCTGGACAAACGTCCCCAGGGTTTGCAGTTTATACCCCTGGTTCATGGTCATCCCGGAGAACTGCGTGACCACCCAGAAGTAGCTGTCGTTGGCGTGCGACACCAGCATGCTGCCCGCACCAATCGCCACCACAGTTAACGCTTTCGCGGATGCACTGTCCAGACCCAGCGCGGGCAAGAGCGGCGTCATCAGCCCCGCGGTGGTAATCATCGCCACGGTGGAAGAACCTTGAGCGGTCTTGAGTGCCGCAGCCACCAGCAGCGGCAGTAAAATGCCGATGCTCTCATACCCTTGAAAACCCTTTCCGATCACCTCCGCAATCCCGGAATTTTGCAGCACCTTCCCGAATGCGCCGCCCGCGCCGGTAATCACGATGATCGTGGACGCGGCAATAATCGCCTTCCCCACCAAGCCCGTGCTCGACAGCATGTCCCGTTCAAAGCGCTTCGGGAGCAGGAAGGAAAAAATCACGCCAATCAACAGCGACACCACCGGCTGCCCAAGAAAACTCAGCACCGCCGCCACAGACCCCTCGCCCAGCGGTTTGGACGGAAGCTCCACCACGGACCGGATCAAGATCAACACAATCGGCAATACAATCGGTATCAGGGATTTTGTAATCGAAGGCATCTCCTCCGGCTTTCCGGAAGTTTCCACCGTGCCTTCCTCCGGATGCCGCAAATCCAGGCGAGACGCCACCGTAACCGAAAACAACCACCCCGTCATCGTAGCCACACTTCCCACGATCAACCCCCATAAAATTACCAGACCAAGGTCCGCCCCGAGCACCCCCGCCGCGCCCACCGGGCCCGGCGTAGGCGGTACCATCGTGTGCGTTGAATACAATCCCAGGCTGAGCGCAATGGCCCCCGCCGCCAGCGATACATTCGCTTTGCGCGCCAGCGCCTTGTTAATCGGCGACAGCAACACGAACGCCGAATCACAAAACACCGAAATGGATACCACATAGCCCACAAGCGCCATGGCCAGCGGTGTCTGCTTTTCCCCCGTGATCCGCAATACCCGTTCCGCCAACCTCAATGCCCCGCCGGACTGCTCCAGAAACGCCCCGATAATCGCCCCCGCCAAAATCACAATCCCAATCGTGCCCACCGTCCCGCCAAACCCCGCATTCACCGACGCCACCACCTCTTTCAGCGGCATCCGCGCCAGAATGCCAAATCCAAACGCCGCCGCCAACAGCGCAAGAAACGGATGCAACTTCACCTTGGCCGTCACAAATACAATGAACACAATCGAGAGCGCCAGCAATATCAGCAGTCCCATCTTCGTTCCTCCTTTTTAAGCGCCACGTTTCAGAATCTACACCATCGTTCCCCCTCTTTCCAAACACAGCGCTGGCCCGGCGCTTTGATACAATAGTACTAAATTTGCCATAAATTTTCTTTAATTTCCATTAGTTAGACACATAAACCGATTGACTGTCGTGGGAAAATGAAATCCATGTTTATTCGTGTATTTCGCAGTTAAGTTCCCCTTCCCAGACTCGGTATAAGAATCCGATCCTCAGGTACCATTCCACCTGGGAAAGATGCGGTCCGCCGGTACCATTTCAAGATTGACACCGGATCACGTTCTCATTATAATAGGTCCAGAAGTTGAACCGTATACCGGTCAGTAGGGTATCGAAATTGAGCAGGACAATGATTCAGAAACCGAATAGGCGCCCGGCGCGGGCGATGTGGATAGCGTTGGAATTCAGATGGTTAGGAATGATTCCATCGGGTAAAGCAGCCATCGAAGAAACTTATACGCAATAGATTCTGATAATTCCCTGTCTTTTCGTGCACCTCCTGCCGGACCATTCACTACCAATGGCATTGAGGAGGTATTTGCATGTTGTTACACCCACTAGTTCTTGTGGGAATAGTGGTGTTCTTTTCCATTGCGGGCGCGGCGGTGGCATCGGTGGCCATCCGGGTGCACAGCAACAATCTGCTGGGCCGGGCCAAACGGGAAGCCGCCCAAACCCTGTCCGACGCGGAACGCGATGCTGCGGCGATGGTAAAAGATGCCAAAACCCACGTTAAAGAACTCGAAATTGATTTGCGCGCCAAACTGGAGCAAGAAGGGCGAGAACTGCGAAAAGAGATTACGGGTCTCGAAAAACGCATTCTTGTCAAGGAAGAAGCGCTCGACAAACGGGCCGAGGCCCTCGATAAAACGGCGGCCGGCCTGACCACCCAGGAACGGGAACTCGTCAAACGGGAAAAAGCGCTGGACAAGGAACGGGAGCGCATCGCCGCCATACTGGCCGAGCAAACCCGGAAACTGGAGGCCATCGCGGGCCTCACGGCGGACCAAGCCAAGCGCGAACTGTTCCTGCAACTCGAAAACGAAGTAAAACGCGAAAGCGCCCTGCAACTCAAGCGCATTGAAGATGAGTTGCGGGAGCAATCCGAGAAAAAGGCCAAATGGATCATCACGGAGGCCATTCAGCGCTGTGCCTCGGACCACGTTGCCGAGTCCACCGTTTCCGTCGTTGATTTGCCCAATGAAGACATGAAGGGCCGGATTATCGGACGCGAGGGACGCAACATTCGTGCGTTGGAAAATGCCACGGGCATTAACGTAATCATTGATGATACACCCGAGGCGGTCATTCTTTCCGGATTTGATCCCATCCGGCGTCAGATTGCGCGTCTTTCACTGGAGCGACTGATTCAGGACGGACGCATTCACCCGGCGCGCATCGAAGAAATGGTCGAAAAAGTCGAGGAAGAGTTGGCCCAAAGCATCAAAGAGCGCGGCGAACAGGCCTGCCTCGACGCCGACGTTCACGGCCTGCATCCCGAAATCGTCAAGCTGCTGGGCCGGTTGAGCTACCGCACCTCCTACGGCCAGAATGTGTTGCAGCACTCCCTCGAAGTGAGTCACTTATGCGGCGTCATGGCCGCCGAGTTGGGCGTCAGCATCAAGGATGCACGCCGGGCCGGTTTGATCCATGACATCGGCAAAGCCCTGACCCACGAGGTGGAAGGCTCCCACGCCGTGCTGGGCCATGACTTGGCCAAGCGTTACGGGGAGAATGATCTGATTTCCAACGCCGTGGGCGGACACCACGCGGAAATGGCCATGAATTCCATTATTGCCGTCCTCGTTCAGGCGGCCGACGCCCTTTCCGCCGCGCGCCCCGGTGCACGCAGCGAAACGCTCCAGACTTATATCAAGCGGTTGGAACAGCTTGAACAGATTGCGGATCAATTCCCCGGCGTGGAGAAGTCCTTCGCCATTCAGGCCGGACGCGAAGTGCGCGTCGTGGTGCAGCCGGAAAAAGTAAGTGACGCGGAATCCTCCATGCTGGCGCGGGATATTGCCCGGCGCGTGGAAACGGAAATGACCTATCCGGGACAAATCCGCGTCACGGTCGTCCGCGAAACACGGGCCGTGGAAATGGCCAAATAGCGCCATGTCCCCGGCGGGAAACATGCCTGGGGAGCGGAAGAACTATGAATTGGAGTGACACGGCGGATATGCCCTGCGCCGCTCCGGTGGATTGGCCGATGCAACGATGAAGATATTGGTTGTGGGAGACATTGTGGGACGTCCGGGGCGCCAATGCGTGGAGCGCCGGGTTCCGGCACTGTGCGAGGAACGCCAGATTGACTTTGTCCTCGCAAATGCCGAAAATGCCGCTGGCGGCATGGGTGTAACCCCGGAGGTGCTCCGGGAATTGCGAAAGATGGGCATCCACGCCTTCACCATGGGAAACCATGTATGGCGCAAGGGTGAACTTGTCCCCGCGATTAGCGGGTTTCCGGAGGTGGTCCGGCCCGCCAATTATCCGTCCATGGTTCCGGGGCAAGGCGCGGCCTTGATCCCGCTGCCGGATGGACGGGCCGTGGGCGTTGTCAACCTGTTGGGCCGGGTCTTCATGGAACCGCTCGCCTGCCCCTTCGAGGCGGCGGAGCGTGAAGTCGCCCGGTTGCGCCGACAGACGCCCCTCGTGGTGGTGGATATGCACGCCGAGGCCACGTCGGAAAAAGTGGCGCTGGCATGGCGTTTGGATGGACAATGCACGGCCGTCGTGGGCACGCACACGCATGTGCAGACGGCGGACGAATGGATATTGCCCAAGGGAACGGCCTATATCACGGATGCCGGCATGTGCGGACCGATCTATTCCGTGATTGGAATGGACCGCGACCGTGTGATCCAGCGCTTTGTCACGTCCATGCCGCAGAAATTTGAAGTAGCGAAAGGTCCGGCCATGTTCAACGCGGTCCTCATTGACGCGGACGACCATTCGGGCCGGGCGCAAACGATTGAACGCATATTTATACGGGAAACCTGAAACTAGGCCATGTATTTCAAGCAAATAGAATTAGCCGGATTTAAATCCTTCGCGGACCGGTCCCAGGTGGTGTTTGAAACCGGGATGACGGCCATCGTCGGCCCCAATGGATGCGGGAAGAGCAACATCCTCGATGCGTTGCGCTGGGCCTTGGGCGAACAAAGCGCCAAAGCCCTCCGCGGGACCCATATGCAGGACGTCATCTTCAACGGAAGCGAACACCGCTCCCCCACCGGCATGGCGGAAGTCACCCTGGTGTTCGACAACGCCGACTCGGCGTTGCCGGTGGATTTCGCGGAAGTCCAGATCACCCGCCGCGTCTACCGGTCGGGTGAAAGCGAATATCTCCTGA